>USEM01000019.1 GCA_900553695.1 uncultured Clostridium sp.
TTTTGCCGTCAAAAATTACATCTAATGAGTCTGTTACAACTACATTAGTTGCTTTGTAATTACCTAGGTTAGATACTTGTATTGTATAGATTATAGTGTCTCCTGCTCTTACCATTGGTTTATTTTCTTTCATTACGGGAATTTGTTCTGCTTCTCCTTCTCTTATTACTGCTGTTGCTGTTTTTTCTATTTGTAATTCTGGTTTGAATATTCCCATGTTTGCTGTTATTGCTGGTATTCCTATTGTAGTCCATGATAATTGTAAATCTTCAAATACCTTTTGTCTTTCTATTCTTACTGTTTCTTCAATTCCTGTTGTTGTGTTGTTTCCACCTGGGTTTGTGGTTGTTCCCCCTGTTGTTTGATTTGGTGTTGTTGTTCCTGGGTTTGTATTTGGTGTTGTTGGTTCTACTGGTGTTCCTGGAATTTCTGTGTTGTTGCCTTGGTTGTTTGGATCTTCAACTGTTCCTGGGTTTGTGTTTGTTTGATTGTTATCTTGTTCTTCTCTACCTGTTGCTGGTAAGTTTTGTACTTGTTCTCCAGCAGCTTCTGCTTGACCTCTGTTTTTCAAGAATATTGTTACACCTGTTGCTGAAGCACCAATTAAAACTAAAGATACAAGTCCAATTACTACGTTTTTTGTGTTTAAAAACTTTCCTTTCATTTTAACCTCCATTAAAATTCTAAATGATTTCTCTTGCTTTTACTACAAGTCTGTTTTTGTCTCTGTTTGTACAAGTAATTAGTGTTACTTCTCTTGTATTTTCATCTATTGGGAAAATACAATCGATGTCGTTTGGGTCTATAACATATTTGTTAAAAACCTGATATTTAACAGTTACCATTTGGCTATCTGTTAATTCAATAATGTCACCATTTTCTAGCTGATTAATTTTTCCAAACATTGTCTTGCTTAAATTATTGTGACCTGCTAGAACTACATTTCCTTTTTGGTTTATCTTTTCTCCATAGAATTTTGTTATTGAAAGTTTTAGACTTTGTTCATTGGTCTTTTCAAGTATTGGATATTCTATGTTTATTTTTGGTATGTTTATTATACCAATAACTTTGTATCCACCAATTTCTTCGTCTATTTCTTGTATTACGTCTATTTCGTTTGTTGTAGTTTTATTACCTTTTTTAATTTCCTGCAATACTGCTTGTGTATTGTTTTCAATTTTTCTGTTTTCTACATTTTTTCTAATAACAAGTGTTGCTAATATAAGTGCTGTGATAACTAGTATTACAAGAATTATTCTATATACTGTTATCTTTTTCATTATTTCTTCAACTCTTTTTTCTTTAAAACTACAATTCTAATAGCTACAATTACTATGGCAACAATTACTACTGCAAGCACAACTAACATTGTGTTATTATCATATGTGTATGGTAGTATTGTTTTTACTTCTTTTTCAATAACTTCTTCATCATATTTTCTAAGTGATGTTAGGAAATGAACATCATTTTTGTTATCTCCTTTTAACCATAATATGTATTGGTCGCCTGTTTCTGCTTCTTCTGGTTGTCTTATTGTATCATTTTCTATTTGTTTCCAATCTTCAAGTTTTAATTCTGCTTCTAGTTTTGCCTTTAAATCAAAGAATTCTTTGTTTGCTTTTATTTCTGTGTATTTATCTGTAAACTTATTCTTTTCTAATAATTCTGCTAAAGCAAATAGATTATCAGTATCTGTTGTTGATTTTCTTGGAGTTAATTGGTATTCTCCATTTCTTAAACTTTTTACTAGTTTAGCTACACCAACTGTTTCTGTAATTTTTGTTCCTTTTTCATTAACTTTATTAACAATTAGTTTTTGTTTAAGCTCTACTGGTATTTCTTTTGATACAGTGTTTAGCTTTTCTAGTTCTGTTTTTGCGATATTGTCGTTTAAATCGATTTCAAAGCATTCAGTTTTTGCATCTGCTTTTACCCAAATGTATTTTTCTGTTACTGCATTTGTAGCATATGCAATGTTGTTTTCTCCATCTACTGTGTCTTTTGCAGAGTTTTCAAATTCTGCATCTGCTGGTGCTACATCTTTGTTGTCTGAAAATGCAAATTGAAATTCTTTGTCTAAATATCCTTTCACATAAATTATATGGCTGTTATCTTCTTGTTTTACAACAACTGTATTTTCATTTGCTGCATAAGTAAATATAGGCATTCCTACTGTAAAAATTCCTACAATTACTATCATTAAAAGAATTTTAAGTTTTGAACTTTTCATTATTCTCCCCCTACTTTTTTTATTTCGATATTACATTATATTGCAATTCGACCCTTAATATTATATATTAAATTCCATATATTGTAAAGAGTTTTATGTAAATTTCTGTCTTTTTTGTTCCCTTTTTTTCGACTTTTTTCGACAGTCTATCAAAAAAAATAAAACCTAATTATTGGTTTATGTTTCCAATAGTTAAGTTTTATTAAACTTTTTTCTTTACTCAACTCTTGCAAGAATTACAAGTCTTCCACTACCATCATCTGTACATGTTGATAATGATATTTCTATTTTTCCTCCTGTATCTCTTGTTACATAGCTAGTATCTGTATCAGGAAGTGTTAAAATCTCATATATTGTGTATGTTAATGTTTTTCCTGTTAAGTCAGTAATTTGTATTACATCTCCAACAACTAGCTTTTTATTATTAGAAAAGAATTTTCCGTTTCTAAAATTGTGACCTATTATAAGAATATTGCCAGGAGTATTTAATGTTGGATTATTTGGGTACATTACTCCAACCGCTGTATCTAGTGCTCCAGGCGAAACATCTAATAGCACAGGGTAATCGACTTTAGTTTTAGGTATTTTTATGTATCCAACTACAGGATATTCTTTATAGAAGACTGTTCTTCTTCTTTGTGATCCTCCTGTACCATCTCCACCACTTGTAGCGTTATTTCCTGTTGTGTTTTCAATAGGTGCCCCATTTATAAAATCTTCAATTGTAGAATTGTTTTCGGTATTATTTTGGTTATCATCATTATTGTCATCATCTTCACTTTCGTTCTGTAACTCTGCAAAAACTTTTCTTTTTTCTTTTTCTTCTTGATTCTCCTTAATTGTTTTAACAATTACTACAGATGCAACTACTAGTATTGCTATTATTAGCAGTATTAATATTATTGTTAAAAAATTGCTATATTTATTTTTAAACATGTTATCACCTTCTTTTATTATTATACCATACCATTATTTAAATGTAAATTCATTACTTATTCCATTTCTGTAAGTTTTGCGAATTTTTCTTTATCAAATTCTTCGTCATATTCAACATTTTCAAATATTTCTGGCATATTTTTCTTTAATTCTAGTAAAAATGGTATTAGTAATTGTTCTATTGCAGGGTGTGCATGTTTTGTGCATCTTAAGCTTAATATGTGTTTCCATTCTCTAATATTTGCTGTCATTGTAACCAAGGCTGCAGTTGAATGTGGTAATATCATTCTCATCTGATCTGGTGTTGCTCCTAGCTCTGACATTTTTATGTAGTGTTTTTCAATTTCCTCCATTGATGTTTTCCACTCTGTGTAAAGTTCTGTACCTTCTTCAATGTTTACTGGCTTTATGAATTTAATTTCTTTGTCAAATTTGTCTTTTCCATAATTACAATATCTTGTGCTCTCTATCGAAAATGATGCATGCCTGTGTCTTGTTATGTCTTTATATACTCCTATATCACAAATCATTCTTATTGTAATTTTTTCGTGTTCTAATATTGATTCATGTCCTCTATTTATGCAGTTTTTCAGTAAAATTTTGTAACTATCTTCTGTAATTTTATCTTCTGAGCGATAGCATGTTCTACAAGCTCTTTCTAAATTTTTCATAATTTTATTGTAGTCAACTTTTTCTATTTCAATTTTTGGTTCTATAATTTTCATATTTTTTCCTTTCCACAAAAATAAGAGGCATAAAGTACCTTGCCTCTTATTATTTATATTATAATAATTATTTTCCCCTACCTTCTGGAAGTGCTGGTACATCAATTACTATTCTTATTCTTGTTAATCGTTTTATTGCTTGTACTAATTTGCTTTGTTTTACTCTCTCCCATAATGATGGTTTAACTTCAAATCTTGTTTCTTCTATGAATTCTTCAAGGGTTTCTTCTTTAGCTTCTACTGTTTCTTTAACTTCAGCTTTCTTAACAGCTTTTTCTTGTTTTGGATCATATACTGGTGTTGGAATTCCTCTTAAAGCTTCTGCGATTTCAATTCCAATATAGCTTAATGCTTTTGATCTATCTTCAATTCTTTCCATATCTATTTCTATATGTAAATTTGTTTCCAAGTTGTTAATTCTAGCATTTACAAGTTTTACCGCATCTTCATAATTTTCCGGAATTTTATTTTTAGTTTTTCCAATTATTATTAATGCTTCAACAATATCCTCTGAAACTAATCCTGAAATATCTTTTACTCTATTTTTCCAATCTTTTTCTTTGTTTTGAACTGATTCTAAAACAAGTTTTAATTCATTTGCTACATTTATATTATTTTCTCTTTGTCTAATTAGAACTTCAACTTGCTTTGTATTTTCTTCAAATTGATCTGTAGCATATTCGACTAATTTATGTGCAGCATTATAAACACTTCCAGGGAAGTTCTTTTTGTTTGGATATTCAAACAAATAAACCTTAATTGAATCAATTAAGTCTTTAAAATATGCATCATCTTCTAATTGGATTATTTGCTTTTTACTATTTGGATTAATTAATTTTTCAACTTTATCTATGTTTGATAAAATTTTCTCTTCTGTTATTATCATCTTTACGTTTACTATGCCACGTTTTCGATTTCCTAGAAATAGCATTTGTAAACTCCCCCTCCTCTTTTTGTCATATGTATTTCAACTTTCTCTTTATATTATACCTTTTTTCGAGAAAAAGCACAATAGTTTTTCTTCATATTTTCATTACACTTTTGTTACAAAATTGTTACATTTTTATGACAATTATTTTATTATAAAAGCAACTATCACCGCAATGCCTATTAGTACTCTATATATAGCAAAAGCTTTAAAGCTTCCTTTTTTCAAGTAGTCAAGTAAAAATTTAATTATTAAAATTCCTACTATAAAACTTGTAAGAATGCCTATCCAAAAGGCTAAGCTTGTAAATTGAAATTTGCCCAAATTGAAAATTACTGCAGCAGCTGTTATTGGTGTTGCAAGTAAAAATGAATACCTTGCTGCTCCTTCTCTATCTATTCCTAATGCTCTTGCAACTGTCATTGTTATCCCTGAACGTGAAACCCCTGGAAATGCCGCAGCTAAGCATTGTGATGTTCCTATTAGTATTGATTGCTTTAGTGTCATTTTTTCATATTTTATATTTGATTTTGATTTTTTGTCAACTACATATAAGATTATGCCCATTACTATTAGGGTAATTCCTATAACTAGCATTTCTACATTTAAACTTTTTTCAAAAAGTGCCTTTGATATTTTGTCAAGTATTAAACTTAATACTCCAGCTGGAATTGTTGATAATACTAAGTACCAAAATATTTTTCCTTCTGTTGTTTTTTTCTTTTTTACAACTTGATTATATCCTCCAACAAAAAGGTTTACCCAGTCTTTAAAAAAGAATATTACTATTGCAAGTAATGTTCCGACATGTAGTGCCACATCAAATGATTCTGGCATTTCTCCCCATCCTAAAAGCCATGGAAATAAGTTTAAATGGGCAGAACTTGATACTGGTAAGAACTCTGTTAATCCCTGTATAATTCCTAAAACAATTGCTTGATATATTTTCATATCACTGTTTCCTCCTTGTTTAATCCATGTTTTCCTATATATTTAAGTATATTAATTCTATGCTTTGTATTTCTACTTATTCTTCTTTTCTTTTTGTTTGTTTAATACTTTTGTAAGATTATATGTGTCATTCAAATATTCTTCTATTTCCAGTTCTTGCTGATTTTCTGTGAATTCTTCTTGTTCAGATTCTTTAATTGGCTTTTCAATCATATTTTTTATTGGAAATAATGTTGGTTCTTTTTTAGCAATTTCGTAGTATTTTGAGTTTTTTCTTATAGCGTTGTTGATGTCTAGTATAGCCTTTTCTTTTTGATTTTTAATTATATGAATTTTCGCAAGCTCAAAGTATGCTTTTGCTTCTTTTTCATTACATAAACTTTTTGCGAAGCTTTCTTCTGCCACATCAAAGTCTCTGTATAATAGTGCTAATTGCCCCAATCTATAGTATGCTAAATACATTTCTTCATCTAATTCTATTGTCTTTTGGAAGCATTTTCTAGCAATATCAAAGTCATTTATTCTTGAGTAACATACTCCTAAATTATAATACAGTTCATAATTATTTGCATTATATTTTACTGCATTTGTATATACTTCTATTGCTTTTTTAAATTCTTTTTGTTCTAAATATATACCTCCCAAAAGTTTTGAAGCTTCATACATATCTGGTTTTGTCTTTAAAAGAGTTCGTAACATCTCTGTTGCTTCATCGTTTCTACCTAGTTCTCTTAATAATACTGAAATCTTGTAGTATGAATCTGTATCATCTTTTTTTATATCTAAAACCTGAACATATTCATCTATTGCTTTTCTCATTCCACCTTCTTGCTCATATATTTTGGCAAGAAACTTATGTCCTAAATAGCTATCTTTATATTTGCTTACTAAATCAATTAAAATCTTTTTTGCTTTTTTAGGATTGTTTAACCATAGATAAATCTGTGCCATTATAATTTTCAAAACTTCTGATACATTTATTCCTCTTGCTTCTAATACAAACACTAGAATTGGTGTTATTATACAAAATAAATATAATATGATATTAAATGCAATTCCGATTAAAAATATCAAAGCTTATTTTTATTAAATTTAATAATATTCCTATTGCTTGTATTCCCAATATTATAAGGTATGTGGTATCATTTTTTCTTATCATTTTTAATAGCAAAATGTATACAAAAAGTACAAAAGCAACAACTGTAAATACAATTTTCCCTATCATAGCTACCATTCCTTTCTTTGTAGCTTATCTTCCAAATTCTGTTTTATATTTTTCTATACTCTTTTGTATTATCTTTTCTGCTTCTTCTCTGCCTAGTATCTCTTCAACTACTGTTTCCCTTTGTTCTAATTGTTTATATACCTCAAAGAAATGTTTTATTTCACTTGATATATGTGGTGGTATTTCTGTTATATCGTTATAAACATTTAGGAATGGATCCTTTTTAGCTACTGCTATTATTTTTTCATCTCTTTGTTCAGAATCTGTCATAATTAGTACTCCAATTGGGTATGTTTCAACTAGCGTTAAAGGATTTATATCCTCTTGACATAGTACAAGCACATCTAAAGGGTCATTATCTTCTGCATATGTTCTTGGAATGAAACCATAGTTTGCTGGATAATGTGTTGCTGTATACAAAACTCTGTCAAGTTTTAACATACCAGTTTCTTTGTCTAATTCATATTTGTTTTTTCCTCCCTTTGTTATTTCAATAACTGATATAAAATCATCTTTCTTTATTCTTTCTTCTTTGATATCATGCCAAATGTTCATTTTTTTCTCCTTCTTTTTTTAAGTATTTATTTATTACAATTTTTTCAAATGGTCTCTTAATTTTAGTATGCCAAATTTCCTTTTTTGCTAATGGCTTTGTAAGTATAGAAAACATGTTGCATCTATTTGCTCCTAATACGTCTGTAAATACTTGATCTCCTACTACTGCTATTTCTTCTGGTTTTAGGTTTAATAGTTTTTGTGCTTTGTAAAAGCCCTGTTTTCTTGGTTTTTGTGCAAAATAAAAATACTCAAGCCCAAGTGTTTCAGCAACCTTTTTTACTTTATGTACTTTATTGGTGTTTGATAATATGCACATTTTAATTCCTTGTTGTTTTAAGTTATTACACCATTCTTCGCAACCTTCTAATAATTGCTTTTCAAGATTTATTAATGTATTATCCACATCTAAAATCAAACCTTTTATGTTGTTTTGTTTAAGTAATTCTATTGTTATTTCTTTTACGTTATTTAAATATAGTTTCGGATATAAGTTCATATTACCTCCAGTTTTAATCCATAAGAACAGCATTGCCCCTACATTACTCTTGTAGGGGTTTTCTACTTTGGTTATTTATATAAGTTTCTAAAATATATACTGCTGATATTGTATCTACGATACTTTTCTTGTTTTTAGGTTTTACTCCTAGTTCATTCATTGTCCTATGAGCTTGTACCGTTGTCAGTCTCTCATCAACAGTTTCTATTTTTATTTTATTATATTTGCACTTTAACTTATGAATAAATTTCTTTGTTTTTTCTACTCTTTCTGTCTTTGTTCCATTCATATTAAGTGGCATTCCTACAACAAATATATCTATTTCATATATACTCATTATTTCGTCTAACTTAGAAAGTAATATTTTATCATTTCCATTTGTTGTAACAGTTTCTAACCCTTGTGCTGTAATACCTAAGGAATCAGTTATTGCAAGGCCTGTTCTTGCATCTCCATAGTCTATTCCTAGTGTTCTCATTAGTCTTCTAGTCCTATGTAGTTTTTAACCATTTTTTCTAAAAGTTCATCTCTTTCAATCATTCTTATTATATTTCTAGCTTCCTTATGACTTGTTATATATGTTGGATCTCCTGAAAGTATATATCCTACTATTTGGTTTATTGGGTTATATCCTTTTTCTTCAAGTGCTTGGTATACTTCTTTTAGAATTTCCTTTGTTTTTAAATTTTTATCCTTTTCTACCTTAAAACTCATTGTCTTATCGCTTATCATAATTTATCCTCCTAAATACAATTTATTTCGCTTTCTGCTCTATCAGCTTTATCTATATACTCTTCTAGTTTTTTTGTTACTTCCTCAAGTCCTGTTCCCTTGTAATATGTTCCTAATACAAAGTTAACATTTGGTGTAACAATTTCTCCTTTTTTGCCTTTTCTTTCTATATGTATGTTTTCTATTTCTTTTTTGATTTTAGCAACAAATTCTACTGTTTCTTGCATTTCAACTCCTGAAAAAACAATTGCAAATTTAGGTCCCATGTATCTTACAAATACATACTCTGATGAAATACTTGCTTTTACAGTATTTGCAATTTGTACTATTAATTCTGTTCCTATTTTTCTGCCAAAGTTTTCATTAACTTCTTCAATGTTATTTATTGAAAACATACATACTGTACTTTTTCCATATTTATCAATTGTCCTTTTTCCTAGACCGTATAAATATTCTGCTGAATTTAATCCTGTAAACTTATCTACTCTATATATATTTTCAATAGTATTTTGATATGATATTGTTTTTAATACTGAAATGATATTTTCCCTTATAACTTCTAAAATTCCTGTATCCATACTATCAAAAGCATGTGGAATATCACTTTCAATAATCCAATATCCAATATATATGTTGTCTATATATAATGGGAAAAACATTGCTGATTTTGCTCTATTCATTTCGCCATCTTGATATGTAAGTTTTTCATTAACACTATTTACTGTTACATATTTTGGTCTTGCATTTGCTATACTATCTTGAAATAGGGCATTTGTATGTAAGTTTGTCATTGATTCCCATAGTCTTTCATCTACATTTGATGCTTTTAATATATATTCAGCACCATTAAATACAACAATAGTTGAATATTTTATATTATATTTTTCAATGAGTATATCATTAATTATCTTTATTTTGCTTTCTGCTGAAGTATCTTTTCCTATTGTGTCCATAAAGTCTTGTAATACTCTTAAATTTGCTATTTTTTCATGAGTGTTACTTAATCCTTTTACCTTTTTATATATTGAAAAGTTATATATAATTAAAGATATCACAAGAATAGCTAATACAACTATAACAACTATTAATCCTATGCTCAAAACTTTTCACCTCTACTTAGTAATTTCTTTTCATTTTATCTAATGTGCTATTTACTTCACTTGAAAATGGATCTCTGCCCATCCCTGTTGGAGAATATGTTTGTCTACCTATAAGTGGATAAACCATACTTGCAACTTCTCTTAAAGATTGCATAAATTGTTTTGTATATCCGTTTAATGATATTGAGCAATTAACAAGTGAATCTAAATACTTTACATAATTTTGCGTTTCAAATGGTATCTCGCAATATCTTATATTGTCTTTGTTAAACAATTCTGTCATATATGACATATTAGGTGCATTATAACATGACATTCCACCAATTAAAGTCTTTATACTTAAGCTTCTAACCTTTTCAGATTTATTAATTATTATTTTTAACTTTTCTGGTTGTAAAATATCCTTAGATTTTAAATTTCTTAAAAACGCTGTTAATGGTTGTATTGTTAGTACATCCATTGATTGTACTAAGTATATTTCCTGTACTTTTGCAAAGATTTCTGGATCAGTATCAAAGTCTGTATCAATTAATATGGCTGAATATCCTTTAACTAATGTTGAAAGAATTGCATCTATATTATATGGCTTTTCTTCACCAGGCATTTCTGTATATACGGTTAAATTCTTCTTTATTTTTAAACCTTCAGTTGCCCCTCTCTCTAGTCCAGACATACACTGCTTTGCAATATTTCTTAAGTTTTCCTCATTATTTGTGTATATATAATATGCATTTTTTGTTTTTGTCATATCTAAAATTGCTGTATTAATTCCAATTGAAGCAAGCATTTCTGCTGTATTGTTCACCACAAACGATGTTCCATTTTTTGTTGTTCCAACAAATGCAACAATTTTCTTATCACCTGTAAGTAATGTATTGAAATTTGAATTTACATTTGCATAACTAGCTTTTTCTGGATAATTATATTGTGGAACTTGATTTGCTACTGTTTGAATTGGTCTTTGTATTGTTTGAGTTTGATTTGTAGATATATTTTGAGTTACAGGTACTGTATGCTCTTTCGTTTCTTGATTAGTACTCATATCAAACAAGTCATCATGTTCTACATCTTCTTTATTTGAAGAATCATTTGAATCTAAATTAAACAAATCCACTTCAGTTTCATTGTTTTCTTTTTTCTCTTCGTCATTATCTAAATTAAATAGATCTACTTCCTCTTGTGGTTCATCATCTTCTGCTGTCATGTCGAATAAATCAACATCTTGAGTTTTGTTACTTGTTTTTTCTTCATTTTCTTCCGGAACAGGATTTTTCCTTGGTCTTCCTCTTCCTCTTTTTGGTTTTTGTTCCTGTTCTTCAGTTGGAATAGGATTTTTTCTTGGTCTTCCTCTTCCTCTTTTTGGTTCTTCAGGTGCTTCTATATTTTCTTCAATTTCTATTTTTTCTGGTTGTGGTTCTTCTGGAATTTCTATCTCATTTAAAGTTTCATCTTTTACATCAATTGTATTCTCTATTTTTATTTGTGGTTTTTCTTCAGCTTCAATAGGTTTTATAATTGGTCTTGAATTATTAAGTAAGCTTCCATCTAACATTATTCCTTGATCAATTTTAGGCTTTTTAACATCTGGAATAACTATTTTTTGCACATTACCGAGTATTCATGCTTGTTGGAATCACAACTTGTTTTATTGTTTTAGGTTTTAGAAGTTCTGATAAAACATCATCTTCTTCCTTTTCCTCTGGTTCATCTTGTATGTTTCTAATTTTATCCTTGTAACTTTGTGTTTTTAATTTTGCATTAAAGTCTTGTTGTAGACCACCACCTATAGCTAATTGTTGGTATTTAGGTGATCTTGCTTCCAGTACTGCTTTTACATTCATTGGAAGATATTTTATAATAATTCTTAATTGATTATCCGTATATTGAGAAACAATATTATTAAAGCTATCTACATATTTATCTTCATTTTTTCCAAGTCTTGCATAATGTGCTCTTATATTTTCAACTTCTGCTTCGCTAACAGTGTTTTCACTTTCAACTTCGCCTAAATCACTTTCTTGTATATTGTAATACCTTTTTGCTCCTTCTTTATCTCTTGGGCTATTTATCAATCTGCAAACTTCGTCAATAGTTCTATCTTGACCTATAATTGCGTTATATATATCTTCTTTGTACACTTTAACAATCATTTCATCTGTTAATTTTCTTCTATCTGCACAAATTAAAATTATATCAATTGCACTATTTCCACCATTCTTTATTTCCTGGCTAATGTTACTATACTTTTCAAATAAAAATTTATCAATTGAGTCATAGTTATTATTTGCAAATGGTTCCAAGTCTTCACTTATTACAATTCTACTATAACTTTTATCTTTTTGTAATTCTCTTAAAATTGCATTAAAATAATATACATTTTTGTAAGATAATATTTCTTTATATTCTTTTTGATATTTGGTTGCAATCGCTTCAGAAACATTATCGTTATTTACTGCAAATAAGACCTTCATATGTTTAACCCCTCCAACCTATTACTACGAGTGCATAAATAAATGGCAATACTTGGCAAATTAATAAAATTGTAACAAACACAATTACTGTGCTAAATCCTCTGTGTTTATAGTCTAATCTTCTTGTTCCAAGAACATATTGGAATAGCAATCCAACTACAATTCCTATAAAACAGAACGGAATACTATATGGTTGTACAATTTCTTCTATAATGAATCCCGCTAGCCAATAAGCATCTGAGCCATATTTTTCAGTATACTCCTCTCTTTTTACCTCCATTTTGCTTTTCATTTCTTCTACATCATTTTTATTATTATTTTCAAGTGTATTTACTTCTGTTCCAAATACAACTGTTCCAATTGATAATATACATAGAATTATTAATATTACTGCAATCGTTTTTTTCATTTTATACCTCCATTAAAACTTACTTTTCTCACTTATATTATCATACAATATTCTGGAAAAAATAGCAAGTTTATTTGAATATTTTTTTATTTTTTTAATGATTATTTCCTTAAAAATCAGGATTTAAAGTTTAAATCCTGATTTTTTATTTTTATTAACTATCATGTTGTATTATTTTATTATGTGCACAGCATGAATGTGAAGTTGTTTTTCCATGTGAGCATGTTGTTCTATATGTTTTACTACCATTGCAAGCTGTACAAGTTACTTGATATGTATGTGCTTTAACTATTCCATGTGCTGAACAGCCTGTTCCTCCTGTTCCACTACAACTTCTACATGAACGATGAGAGAAGGAAAAATCAGCTGGACGATCATCCCAGCATTCCAAGTAAGGACCAGCACTGGCTCCACAATTATTGCAAACATACTTTACAGCTCTTCTATATACACCACACTCGGAACAGACATATGATCCTCCAATGTATTCAAGTGTCTCCCTTGATGTACATCTGCCCGTTCCAGAACAACTCGTACATGCAGTTCCACCTGCACAGTTTTTTGTTAATTTTCCTGTTCCTGAGCAAGTTGTGCAGTTGGCCAAAGTTGATTCATTACATATATTAGTTCCTGTGCCTGGACAATAGGTTCTAGTTCTTTTTTTCTCACTTCTTGCAGTTGTTGTTCCATCACTTGCTGTTACATACCAGTAATAATCTGTATATTGTGTAAGGTTTGTAGCATTTAATGTTACTTCTCTGTTAGAAACCACATCACTTTTTAATTCTTGTTCAGTGTATGTTCCATTTTCATTTAAACTTGTATACAACTTATAACTAATATTTTCACCCTCTGCATCTGTGGCTTTTGCAGAAATCGTTAATGTATTTGTTGTTTTTGATTTTAAAGTACTTGTTACTATTGTTGGAGTATTATTTTCTAGCATTTTCACTTTTCCTGTTTTTTTCTTTTCCGCAATTTCATCTTTTGCTATAATAATATATGTATATTCTTGTCCTGGTGTTAGTCCTGTAATATCCCAAGATACAGTTTCACCACTTTTTGTTTCATAAGATGTATCATCTATTTTTAGTTCATAAGTTAAAGATGTTGAATTTTTGCTTGAGCCACTTGCACTTATTGTAAATGATGTATAAGATTTATTGTTTATTTTAACAGTATATTTGATTGAGTTTTCAGGTTTTGTTGGTGATTTACTTCCTTTACCACTGCGTATGTCTTCAATCACTTCTTTTTCCAATTCCGTAGCATTTTTTGTTTGGTTGTTTGCCCTTTTTACTACATTCTTGGCTCTTTTAGTAACTGCATTTTTTTGTATTGCAAAAACACTTATTCCCATTAAAATAAGTAAAAGAATTACTGTTATTATTAGTGATATTAGAGTTATTCCTTTGTTTTTTTTCATATTCATCCTCTCCCTATTTGTATGTAATTACATTTTACACAAAAAAATTACAAATTGCAATAAGTTTTGCAATTTGTAATATAATTGTAATATTTAGCTTTTTACTTTTATATCTCTTACGTGGTCTATTTTTTCCCATGTTGTATTTGGTTTTATTAATGCTTTTATATTAATTAGTATCCATGAACCTAAAAATAATGGATAACATAGTAATCCCTTAAGCATTGGTTTTATTGGTCTTTTATCTAATATTAATACAAATAATGCTGTTAGTGGTGGCATTATAAATGTTGCTAGTAAGTATTTTGCATAGTTCCAAATTAAACCAGCTAATGTCATTCCATCACCAAGGTATATAATTAAGTTTATTACTAGTATTGCAAGTGTTACTATTAGAATTGGCATACCCATAAGGTATAATAATCCATCAACATTCATCATTTTTCTGTTTCTTACAACACCTGCTGCTAAGTCTTTTATGTAATATTTAAAGCATTGTAAATGTCCTACAGACCATCTTGTTCTTTGTGTCCAAGATTGTTTGAATCCTAGTGGTTGTTCATCATATACTTTTGCATCTGTTGCCCAACCTAATTTTCTTCCTTTTGCAATATTTATTAAAGAAAATTCTATATCCTCTGTTAATGTTTTTGTATTCCAGCCTTCTGCTTTTATTAAATCATATTTTACCATGAAGCCTGTTCCATTTAATAATGGAGATAAACCAATGTTATATCTTGCTAAATGATAAAATCTGTGCATTGTCCAATAGAATAGTGCATATCCTGCTGTAACCCAAGTATCATCTGGGTTTTTGATATCTCTATATCCTTGAACTACTTCTTCGCCTTGGCAAAGTTTTTTATTCATTGCATTCATAAATTCTTTATCAACAACGTTATCTGCATCAAAAACGCATAATGCATCATATTCAGCATTTTGTTCTTGCATTTTTCTTAAGAACCATTGCATTGCATAACCTTTTGTTTTATGCTCTGGGTCATTTCTTTCATATACTATTGCACCTGCATCTTTTGCAATTTCTGCTGTTCTATCTGTACAGTTATCTGCAATAACGTATATATCCAATAGTTCTTTTGGATAGTTTTGTTCTTTTAAGCTTTCTATTAGGTTTCTAACAACCTTTTCCTCATTATGTGCAGGTATTATTGCCATGAATTTATGTTGTTTGTTAATTAGTAATGGTTTTTCTTTGAATTTTATTAATGCACAAACACTTATTGCTATGTTATATAGCCAAAATATTGTTATAATACCTACAAGTGCTTGTTGTAATATATACAAATAATCCATTTTTTTACTCCTTTACATTGCTTCTTCTGTAGTTGCTGTTTCTTCTATATTATTAGGTTCGTCTTCTTTATTTACGAATTCTAAGCTACTTATTGATACCTCATATGCTGTTCTTTGTTCAACTGTTCCATCTTCATGTTTTTTCTCATATGGTCTTGATTGAACTCTACCAACTAATCTTAACTCTGTTCCAATTTGCATATTTTCGCAGAATCTAGCATTTCTTCCCCATGTAATACATGGTATGTAATCTGATTTATTATATGCTCTATTTACTGCAACTAATATATCAGCTATTTCTCTACCGAATGGTGTTTTTCTGTAGATTGGTTTTCTACAAATATGTCCTACTAATTGTACTTCGTTAGGTACTTTAATTTCTTCGTCTTCTCCTTTTTCTCTAATTTCTTTTACGAAAACTGTTAATATTAATCTGCTCTTTGAGTCTTCATATGTATTGTAAGATCTGAATTGTCCTTCAATTACTACTTGTTTTCCTAGGCTTAAATCAAAGTTAGCGATTAATCTTTCAGATATTGTAATTGGTATAATATCTGATATTCCACTTAAACGTGGTATTTCCAAATCAAAGTTAAAGAAACTTTCTCCATAAATTTCGTGACTAAATTTTTTCTCACTTGTGATTTTACCAACTAACATAATATAGTTGTTTTGTGAATAATTTGTAACCAATTTTATTTCCTCCTTTTTTTCGTCTAAAAAGCAGTTTTATTATAGACTTTTAGACTAGTCGAATCCCGACAATTTTAATTATACTACGTTTTTTTGGTTTTGTCTACATAAAATGGTAAAATTATGTTAATTTTCTACTTCTTCCTATTTTTTTATTGCTAAAACTTTATATTTTGCAATTCCACCTGGAGTATTAGCTTCAACGGTTTCACCCTTTTTAGCACCAATTAAAGCTGCGCCTATTGGTGATACATTTGATATTCTGTTTTTTGATAAATCTACTTCTGTTGAGCCAACTATTGTGTATTCTAGTTCTTCATCAAATTCTATATCTAGTATTTTTACTGTATTTCCAACTTGTACTGTTTTTGTATCTATTTCTGATTCATCTATAATTTTTGCATATCTTAGTTTGTTTTCTAAGTCTGCTATTTTGATTTCATTTTCTGCTTGTGCATTTTTTGCTTCATCATATTCAGAGTTTTCTGATAAATCTCCAAATCCTAGAGCTACTTTTATACGTTCTGAAATTTCAGCTCTTTTTTCAGTTTTAAGATATTCTAGTTGTTTTTCTAGATTATCATATCCTTCTTGTGTTAATAAAATTTCCTTTTCATCCATTTTTACATTACTCCTTTTTCCTTATAATAAAATATATTATAGTTTCTTAATCTTACTCTACAAATTACATTTTGTCAAGTAATTTGACAAAAATTTACTTAAATTCTTTTTTATTTATAGCACCATTTTTTCCTATTAATTTTTTTATGGTGATGTTATCTTTTTCTATTTGTTCAAATGCCTTAATTGGTATCATTGTGAATAGCAAAGCTTCATATAAATGGTTATCTAAGAATCCCTTTAATTTAATATCACTTGGAATATTAATTTCCCAAGTTTTTATATTTATTCCTGTAAATTTCTTTGAATAAATATCTATATTTTTTTGAACATTTACAATTGTTGCATTATTCGGTATTGCAAGCTTATTTAAGTTTTCTTCTGTAAAGTCCATGTTTACTATTACATCTGAACTCTTTAAGTTGAAGTTTAAATTGTTTGAGAGCTTTATTAGTATTCCTAGTTCTTCAAATAAATAATCTATTAAGTTTTTGAATTTTTTGGTATTACTTGTTATTATGTTTAGCCTTTTTGCATTTCTTGCAGTTTGCATAATGTGTTCTATTGTTATATCATCATTTTGATTTGCAAGTATTGTAACTTCACCTGCTTGTATGTTTTTGTTTTTTAAGTTAAATACTTTTTGAATTACTTTATACACTAAAAATTTTGCAAGCTTTGATCCATCTAAGATATTTTCATTGTTACTATATAATGTGTTTTTAAATTCTTCATTGTTAAATAGTTCTTGCTCTAGCACTACATTTCTTATACTATTCTTATATAAATATTTACATAGTTTTTCTGTTATGCGTTTTACTCTTCGTTTATGGCTTTTAGAATTGATTGGTAAATTTATAATTGTTTTTCCTTGAATTTCTTCTATTTTAAATTTACCAAAAAGCTTGTATATTAAGCTTGGTTTATATAGTTTCCTCACATAAACTATCATAAAATTAATCACCTAACAGATTATATGCCTAAATTTTAATTTTATGTTAGATTATTTTTCCTCCACCTATTAAAACATCATCTATGTAAAATACTACAGATTGTCCTCTTGTAATTGCTCTTTGTGGTTCTTCAAATTCTACTTTAACTTTTCCGTTTTCTTCTGGGTAAAGTGTTGCTGCACCTTCTTTTGCACCGTATCTAATTTTGGCACTTACTTTTATAGGTTTGGTTTTATCTATATCCACTGTGAAGTTTAAATCATTAGCATATAGTGTTTTTGTAAATATATCTTCTTCTTCTCCAACTATTAGTCTATTATTTTGAGCATCTAAATCTACTACATATAGTGGTGTTTCATGTGCTATTCCTAAGCCCTTTCTTTGCCCAATTGTGTAATGAATTAGCCCTTTATGTGTTCCGAAGTACATTGCCTTCTTTATCCACGATTTGTCCAGGTTCAGATTTTAGTTTGCCTTTGTTTATTAAAAATTTAGCATAGTCATCATCTGGTATGAAGCATATTTCTTGGCTATCTGGCTTTTTAGCTGTAAGTAAGCCATGTTCTTCAGCAATTTTTCTTATTTGATCTTTGCTTTCGAACTCGCCAAGTGGAAATAGTACATTTCCTATTATTTCTCTTGGGATATTGTATAAAACATAGCTTTGGTCTTTTTTCCCTGCATTTGATTTTTTAAGCACATATTGATTATATTTTTCACTGTATTCTGTTTTAGCATAGTGTCCTGTTGCAATATACTTGCAATCCAACTCTTTTGCCTTTCTGTAGAAATACTTAAATTTCAAGAATTTATTACATTCTATACATGGGTTTGGTGTGTTTGCTTTTGCATATTCTTCTATGAAATTGTTTATTACGCATCTTTGAAATTCCTCTTTTAAGTTTAATGTGTAATGTGGAATTCCTAATTTATCACAAACTCTTTTTGCATCTAATATGCTATCATCTCCACAACACTTGCTTTGCCCCTCTTCATCTTCTGGGTCCCAAAGTTTCATTGTAGCTCCAATTACTTCATATCCTTGTTCCATTAGCATTATTGCTGCAACACTACTATCTACGCCTCCACTCATTCCTAGTAAAACTTTATCCATTTATAAACCTCCAGTTATCACGACACATGTCTTCTATTCCTTTTTCTGCTTTCCAGCCAAGTTCCTTTTCAGCTTTACTTGGATCTGCATAACATTCTGGAATGTCTCCTGGTCTTCTTGATCCTATTTTGTAGTTTACTTTTACGTTGTTTGTTTTCTCAAATGCTTTAACTAATTCTAATACTGAATATCCATTTCCTGTGCCTAAGTTATATATTTTAACTCCCGCTTCTTTTCTTATTTTATTTAGTGCTTTTAAATGTCCTTTGCTTAAATCTACTACATGTATGTAGTCTCTAACACCTGTTCCATCTCTTGTTGGGTAGTCATCTCCAAATACTGTTAAGGCTTCATACTCTCCCTTTGCAACTTTCATTATATATGGCATTACATTGTTAGGTATTCCATTTGGAACTTCCCCTATTAGCCCACTTTCATGAGCTCCAATAGGGTTGAAATATCTTAGTATTGCTACACTAAATTCTTTATCTGCAAATGCTACGTCTTTTAGTATTTGTTCTATCATAAGTTTTGTAGTTCCATATGGATTTGTTGTAGATAGTGGGAAATCTTCTTTTATTGGTAATTCTTTAGGATTTCCATATACTGTTGCTGATGAACTAAACACTATTCTTTTGCATCCATATTTTTTCATTAATTTAAGTAATACTAGAGTTCCTGTTAAGTTATTATGATAATATTCAATTGGTTTTTCAACAGATTCTCCTACTGCCTTTAGTGCTGCAAAGTGTATTACTGATTCTATTTCATTTTCTTTAAAAACTTTTTCTAAATTTACTTCATCTAATAAATCTACTTCATAGAATTTAAAGTTTTTATTAGTTATTTTTTTTATTTTATCTAATACATCTTTTGAACTATTTATGAAATTATCTACAATTACAATTTCTTCTCCGCTATTTAATAGCTCTACTGCTGTATGGCTACCAATATAACCTGCTCCACCTGTTATTAATATTTTGCTCATATGCTTCCTCCTTTATTTTGCATCATATAAATTGTTGCCTTCTTCTATATCTATTTTTAATGGTACTTTTAATTTTATAACATTTTCCATTTCTTGTTTTAATATTTTTTCAACTTGCTCTTTTTCTTCCTCCACTGCTTCTATAAGTAATTCATCATGTACTTGCAATATTATTTTTGATTTCAAGTTTTTATTTTGTAACTCTTTATATACATTTATCATGGCAAGTTTCATAATATCTGCTGCTGTTCCTTGTATTGGAGTATTCATTGCTATTCTACTACCAAATTGTCTTACCATGTAATTATTTGATTTTATCTCTGGAATATATCTCCTTCTATGGAATAATGTTTCTACATAGCCTTCTGTTTTTGCAGTTTCTACTATATCTTCCATAAATTGCTTTATACCTTGATATTTACTTAGATATTGTTCTATATATTGTTTTGCTTCCTTTCTTGGTATTTTTAATTGTTCTGATAAACCAAAATCGCTTATTCCATATACAATTCCAAAGTTTACAGCTTTTGCTCTGGTTCTTTGCTCTTTTGTTACTTCATCCATTGGTGTATCGAAAACTTTTGAAGCAACTTGTTTGTGTATATCTTCATCTTTATTAAATGCATCTATCATGTGTTCATCATTTGAAATATGTGCTAAAACTCTTAGTTCTATTTGTGAATAGTCTGCATCTATAAATGTTTTGTTATATTCTGGAATAAATACCTTTCTTAGATTTTTACCAAGCTCATTTCGTGTTGGTATGTTTTGCAAGTTAGGGTCTGTTGAGCTTATTCTTCCAGTTGCAGTAACTGTTTGATGAAAACTTGAGTGAATTTTATGTGTGTTTTCGTTTATACACGGTATTAATCCTTCTACATATGTTGAGTTTAGCTTTCCAATTTGCCTGTATTCAAGTAGTTTTTCTATTATAGGATGAACATCTTTTAATTTTTCTAATACTTCTACTCCTGTTGAATATCCCTTTTTGTTTTTCTTACCCATTGGTAATTGTAATTTTTCAAATAAGATTTCTCCTAATTGTTTTGGAGAATTTATGTTAAATTCTTCTCCTGCAAGCTCATAAATTTCACTTGTTAGTTCATTTAATCTTGTTTTTAGTTCGTTTCCAAACTCTTGTAGTTTTTCCTTATCTACATATATTCCTTGATATTGCATGTCTGCTAGCACTTCAGAAAGTGGCATTTCTATTGTTTTAAACAATTCTTTTGTATCTGTTTCTTTCATTTTTTCTTCTAATGTGTAATATAGTTTATTTATTAGATATGCATATATATAGTTTCTTTTACTTGGTTTTTCTTCTTTTGGCATATCAAATAATGTAAGCTGTTTTTCTTGTGGTTCTTCCTCTTTTATTAATGCATCTGTATTTACCTTCAAATACTCTTCTGAAAGGTATTCTATTGTGTATTTGCTTATATTTGAGTTTAATAAATATCCTGCTATTTCTACATCAAACATAAGGTTATGTGGTTCTATTCCTATTTGTTTTAATAAAATATAGTCTCTTTTTTGTTTATAGCTTATCTTTAATATTTCTTTATTTTCAAATATTGGTTTTAGTGTTTCTATGTTTTTTATAAGATATGCTTTATTATCTTTTTCTGAATATATTGTTATTCCCTCTATAACTGCGCTTAATATTCCTTCTCCTTGTTTTTCTTTTTCGATTATATAATAGCACATCTTTTTTGTTTCGTCTATTTCTTGAAGCAACTGATCTATTTGATTTTCTAGCAATTCTTCACATTCAACTTCTATTGTTTGTGTTTCTTCTTGTGGTTCACTTTTATCTAGCTCAAATCTTTCAAGGAATCTATTGAATTTTAGTTTTCGGAACATACTTGTTACTTCTTCTTTGTTCCATTCTGTAATTTTCATTTCGTCTTTTTGTTTTTCTATTGGAGCTTTTATATCAATTGTGCCAAGGGTTCTAGATAGGAATGCAAGTTCTTGGTTTTGTTCTAGTTTTTCTTTTAATTTTCCTTTTATTTCATCTATATGCTTATATACTCCATCTATATCTTTATATTGTTTAATTAGAGTAATTGCTGTTTTCTCGCCTACACCTGGAACGCCTGGTATATTATCTGAGCTATCTCCCGCTAGACCTTTTACTTCTATTAAACTCTTCGGTGGAAGTTCATATTTTTCCATTACTTTTTGAACTGTATAGTCTTCTGTCTCGGTCTTTCCTTGAACAGTGTGTGGTATTCTTACTTTAATATGGTCATCTATTAATTGGAAGCTATCTCTATCCCCTGTAAGTATTGTTACTTCTAAATCTTGCTTTTGTCCCCATTTTGCAAGAGTGCCGTATCACATCATCTGCCTCATAGCCTTCTTTTTCAATAACTTTTATGTTCATTGCTTTTAGTATTTCTTTTAGTATTGGCATTTGTGAAGCAAGTTCATTTGGCATTCCTTTTCTATTTGCTTTGTATCCCTCATATAGTTTATGCCTATGTGTTGGTGCTTTTAAATCAAATGTTACTACCATGTATTCTGGCTTTATATCTTCAATTATTTTAAACATTATAGTTAGAAATCCATATATTGCATTTGTATATGTTCCATCTTCTGTCATCATAAGTTTTGATGACATGGTTCCATAAAATGCTCTGTTCAATATGCTATTTCCATCTATTAATACTAAGTTTTCCAAATTTTTCCCTACTTTCAATTATATTTTATTGATTTTCTTTATCTCTTTTTATTTGTTTAATATACCTATCCTCTTCTGAAAATATACACCCACAATATTTTTGCATGTATAAGCCTAGTTCTCTTGCTT
>USEM01000020.1 GCA_900553695.1 uncultured Clostridium sp.
CATTTCCTGCTGTATAAATTGTTCCACCTTCTGTTAATTTTTCCATTGGTGTTTTTGTGTTTATTTCTGTCATACCTTTTCAACCTCCTTCAAAGCCATTTCTAGTGCTTTCATATTTCCTTCTATAACTTCTGGTTTTTTAGCAAATTTGTGTTTAAATGAACCTTGCATATCATTTAAAAATTCTTCATCTGTCATAATTTTGCTTACCTTTACAATTGCTGCAAGCATTGGAGTATTTGGGAAATATTTACCTAAAGTTTCCATAGATATTTTTCTTGCATCTATTTTATATATTTCTCCTTCATATCCTTTTAAATGTTCTTTTAAGAACTCACTATCTTTTGTTGTATTAATTACAATTGCTCCAGTAGGCTTTAAACCTGCTGTTACATCAACACTTTCTAATAAAGTATCATCAACAACTACAACATAGTCTGGTTCATAAATATTACTGTGTATTGTTATAGGTTTTGTGCTAATTCTGTTATATGCAGTAATTGGAGCTCCCATTCTTTCTGGTCCATATTCCGGGAAGCCTTGAATATATTTTCCTGTATTAAAAGCTGCATCAGCCAACAGTAATGATGCCGTTTTAGCACCCTGTCCTCCACGTCCATGCCATCTAATTTCGATTAATTCGTTCATTAAAACAAACCTCCTTTAAGAAATTTCTATGTTCACAGTATATATCGAAATAGAAAAAATGTCAATGGTGGTGTAGAAATTTTATTGTTCTATAAAACTTTTCTACTCTTGTGAAAATCTCCCTATTTTAATACCATTTCCACGTTTTTGCAATGTTTTTGCAAGATTTTATCACGTTTTTGCAAGCATTTTTAATCTTTTTATCACATTTTTGTAAATCATTTTTATTTACAATAAAAAAATACAAACTGCAAGTATTTTTGCAATTTGTATTTTAAGATTACACTTCCATTATTATTGGTATTAACATTGGCTCTCTCTTTGTTTTTTTGTAAATATAATTTCCTAATTCTTCTCTTACTACTAGTTTTAGTGTTGCCCAATCTGTTATGTGTTTTTCTTCGCATTTTGATAGTTCTTCTCTTAGTAAGTGTTTTATTTCTTCCATTAAGTTTTCTGATTCTCTTACATATACAAATCCACGGCTTATTACGTCTGGTCCTGAGACGATTTTTCCGCTTCTTGAGTCCATTGTTATTACTACAACTATTAAGCCATCTTGAGATAATTTTTGTCTATCTTTTAGTACTATGTTTCCAACGTCTCCTACACCTAAACCATCTACTAATACTTTTCCTGATGTTACATGTCCTGTAAATTTAGCTTCGTTTTCGTTTAGTTCTAGTACTTTTCCATTTTCTGTTAAGAATATGTTTTCATGTGGTATTCCAAGTAATTTTGCTGTTTCGGCATGTGCTATTAATTGTCTGTATTCTCCATGAACTGGTATGAAGAATTTTGGTTTTACAAGTGTTAGCATTAGTTTTTGTTCTTCTTGGCATGCATGTCCTGAAACGTGTATGTCTTGAAGTGCATTGTAAATAACTTCTGCTCCAATGCTCATTAAATCATCTATAACTTTTGAAATATATTTTTCATTTCCTGGTATTGGATTTGCAGATATTATTATTAAGTCATTTGGTGTTATTTGAACCTTTCTATGTTCTCCTGATGCCATTCTTGTTAATGCAGACATTGGTTCTCCTTGGCTACCTGTTGTTATTATAACCAAGCTATCATCTGGGTATGATTTTATACTATCTATATCTATAAACACATTATCTGGCACTTTGATATATCCAAATTTTCTTGCAGTTTCTATCATGTTGCACATACTTCTTCCACATACTGCAACTTTCCTTTTATATTTTACTGCTGAATTTACAATTTGTTGAACTCTGTGCACATTTGATGAGAATGTTGCTACAACAATTCTTTTTGTACAATTTACAAATAGCTTGTCTAGTATATCTCCTACTGTGCTTTCAGACATTGTATATCCTTTTCTTTCAGCATTTGTACTATCAGACATAAGTGCTAATACACCTTTATTTCCAAGTGCTGCAAGTCTTCCTAAATCGATTATTTCTCCATCTATTGGTGTATAATCTATTTTAAAGTCTCCTGTGTGTACTATAGTTCCTACTGGTGTATGAATTGCAAGTGCACATGCATCTGGAATACTGTGTGTTATTCTTATAAATTCAACTTTCATTGAACCTAAAGTAATTGTTTGACCTGGTCTTACTTCTTTTAGCCTTGTACTTCTTAATAAATTGTGTTCTTCTAGTTTATTTGATATTAAACCTGCTGTTAATTTTGTTGCATATATTGGCACATTTATTTGTTTTAATAAATATGGTATGCCACCTATATGGTCCTCATGTCCGTGTGTAATAACTAGTCCTCTAATTTTATCTTTGTTTTTCTCTAAGTATGTTATATCTGGTATAACTAAGTCTACACCTAGCATGTCGTCCTCTGGGAAACCAAGACCACAGTCCACAATTATTATATCGTCTTCATATTCAATAACTGTAATGTTTTTTCCAATTTCTAATAACCCACCAAGTGGAATTATTTTTAAATTTGATTTTTTAAATATTCCTTTTTCCTCTCTTTTGTTTGGTTTTGTTTTTCTTCTTGTTTTCGTTTGTTTTGTAATCTCTTCCATTTTATTCTTTCTCTCCTCCTATTTTTTCTTTGATTTACTCGTATGCTCCTAAAAGCTCCTTTCTAAAAATTAATTTCCACATCAAACACAATAGAACAAAAGTCTCTCCCTTGTTCTTCTTTTACATATTTTATTTTACCCGAATACTACTTTTATTAAACATATATAAATCTCAAATTGGCCTAAAACGGCACCACTTTTATTATTATACTACTTTTTTTTCTAGAAGTCAAATTTGAGGGCAAACAAAAAGACATACCTTTTTTTAGGTAAGTCTTTTGATTTTTTATATTTCCACTCTTCCAAGTAAAAAGTCCAAAGCGCATATTTGCTTTATTCCGTTATAGTTATTTGTTTCATAATCTAATGTTATAATATATTTTCTGTAGTGGTCTGATATATTTTCTAATGGTTTTAATTCTCTTTCTAAAGTTTTTTCGTCTCTTACAGAAAGTGCTACTTGTATATACATAAAGTCATCTTCTGTTTCTACTACAAAGTCTATTTCATTTACATCATTCTTGCCAATGTATATTCTATATCCTCTACGTTTTAACTCCAAGAAAATAACATTTTCTAAAATATGTCCTAAGTCTCTGTTGTATGATTTACCTAATAGATATGTTTTTAAGCCCAAATCTGATAAGTAGTATTTTTCTTGTGTTTTTAATAGTTGTTTTCCTTTTATATCGTATCTATTTACTTTGTATAATATATAGCTTTCTAACAAGCTATTTAGGTATTCTTCAATTGTGTGAACAGAATTCTTTCTTCCTGCTGATGATAATGTATCGCTTATTTTTTTTGTTGAAACATTTGATCCAATGTTATCAAATAAAAATCTACACATACTTTCTAAAATTAATGGGTCGTTTACTTTTTTTCTATTTATTACATCTTTCATTATAACAGTATTATAAATACTTTCCAAATAAGCTATTTTATCAGTGGAGTTTTCTAAATTTATTAAATATGGAAAACCACCATATAAAACATAATCATTATATTTTTTAAGTTCATCACTTTCGCCATAATAACTAATATACTCTTTAAATGATAGTGGCAAAACATGAATTTGAATGTATCTGCCTGTAAGATATGTAGCAAGCTCTCCTGATAACATATATGAATTTGAGCCAGTTATATATATATCTAAATAATCTCTTAGAAATAAGCTATCTACACATTTTTGAAATTCATTTACATTTTGTATTTCATCTAAGAATATATAATTCATTTTTTTAGGATCAACCTTTTGCATAATATATTCATGCAAAGTATTTGAATCTAATAAATTATTATAACTATTATCATCAAAGTTAATTGATATAATATTCTTTTCACTAACTCCCTCAGATATTAATTTTTTCCTGAATTCATTTAATATAGTTGACTTTCCGCACCTTCTAATTCCTGTTAAAACTTTGATTATTTTTTTATCCTTTAAATTTTCTAGTTTTTCCATGTACTCTTTACGATATATTGTTTTCATTTTCATCACCACTTTAATTATATTACATGAAAACTGTTTTGTCAAGTTTTTGCTCATTTGAGCAAAAACTTTGGTTTTTTTCGACACTTTTTGCTCATTTTTTCATTTTAAAGCAAAAAGACCTACCTTTTTAGGTAAGTCTTTCTTATCTTATTTTGCATAATCTACTGCTCTTGTTTCTCTTATTACATTTACTTTTATTTGTCCTGGATATTCCATTTCGCTTTCTACTTTTTGTGCAACTTCTCTTGCCATTGTTACCATTTGACTGTCTGATACTTTTTCTGGTTTTACTACTAATCTTATTTCACGTCCTGCTTGGATCGCATAAGACTTTTCTACTCCTTCAAAAGAATCTGCTATTGATTCTAGTTTTTCTAGTCTCTTGATATATGTTTCTAAAGTTTCTCTTCTTGCCCCAGGTCTTGATGCTGATATTGCATCTGCTGCTTGTATTAAAACAGCTTCTATTGTTTTTGGTTCAACGTCTCCATGGTGTGCTTCTACAGCATTTATGATTATATCATTTTCTTTGTATTTTTTAAGTACATCTACACCAATTTGTACGTGTGTTCCTTCCATGTCGTGGTCTAAAGCTTTTCCTATATCATGTAATAAGCCTGCTCTTCTTGCTATTCTAGGGTCTAGTCCTAATTCTTCTGCCATTATTCTAGCTAGGTTTGAAACTTCTATTGAGTGGTTTAATACATTTTGTCCATAACTTGTTCTGTATTTTAATTTTCCAAGTAATTTTACTAAGTCTGGGTGTAAGCCATGTACTCCTGTTTCTAGTACTGCTCTTTCTCCTTCTTCCTTAATAATTTCTTCTACTTCCTCTTTAGCCTTTTCAACCATTTCCTCAATTTTAGCTGGATGAATTCTTCCATCTTCAATTAAGTTTTCTAAGGCTATTCTTGCAACTTCTCTTCTTAATGGATCAAATCCTGAAAGAATAACTGCTTCTGGAGTGTCGTCTATTATTAAGTCAATTCCTGTTAAAGTTTCAAGCATTTTAATGTTACGACCTTCTCTTCCTATTATTCTTCCTTTCATGTCATCATTTGGAAGTGCTACAACAGATACTGTTGTTTCTGATGTATGGTCTGCTGCACATTTTTGTATAGCATAACCTATAAGTTCCTTAGCTTTTTTATTTGCAGTTTCCTTTGTTGCTTGCTCTGCTGCTTTTATTAATGCTGCTTTTTCGTCGCTTAAGGTTCTATCTAACTGTTCAAGCAATATCTTTTTTGCTTCTTCTCTTGATAAGCCTGCAATTCTTTGCAATTCTGTAAGTTGCTTATCATACATTTCATCAAGAGATTTCTTTTTCTTGTCTAAGTCTTGAATGTTTCTTTCAAGCTCCTTTTCCCTTCTCTCAAAGTTATCAGAACGTCTCTCTAACGCTTCCTCTCTTTGGAATAATCTTTTTTCTTGTTGTTGAACTTCGCCTCTTCTTTCTTTAATCTCCTTATCTAATTCATTTTTTGACTGTAAAACTTCCTCTTTAGCTTTTAGAATTTCTTCTTTTCTAGCGTTTTCTGCTTCTTTTCTAGCATTTGATAAAATTCTATTTGCTTCACTTTCTGCGCTTTTAATTTTAGATTCAGCTGATTTTTTTCTAACCATTATTCCAACTGGAATAAAAATAGCTGCTGAGATAAGAAAGGTGATTATGGCTACTATAGTTACATTCATAAAAACACCTCTTTACTTATTAAATTTTCAATGTTCAGATTTATTATATATATCTATTTTCTAATATATTTAATTTTCTGTACGTATATATTTTACATTTAATCTTGCTTTATGTCAATAGAAATGTGGAAATTTTTTTCCATATTCTCTTCCTTTTTTCGAGTTTTTGTGATAAAATGTGATAAGTTAATTAATAAGTGAGGTTTGATGTTTATGGAACTAAAAAAATGTGTTAGATGTGGCTGTTTCTTTGCTACAAATGGTGATGTTTGCTGTAATTGTGCTTCTAAGGATAAACATGATATTTATGCTTTAAATAATTATATTGTTAATTCTACTGATATACCTTCTGTTGATAGTTTATCTTACAATACAGGCGTTTCAGCTAAGAATATCAACCGTTTTATAGAGAATAATATTATTGATAAATTTTAATTAAAAGTCTTGCTGTTTTAGCAAGACTTTTTAATTTTTCTCCTCTATTAATTCTTCATTTAATCTTTTTATTGCTTTTGTTTCTATTCTTGAAACATATGAACGTGATATCCCAAGTATTTTTGCTACTTCATTTTGTGTTTTTGGCTTTTTACCTCCGAAGTCCGAAACGCAGTTCTATTATTATTTGTTCCCTTTTCTTCAAAACTGATTTTATCTTTTCATAAATTTGTTTCATTTTTAATTTAAAATCTATCTCTTCTTCTATATTTTTTTCATCATTTTCTAAAATATCAATTAACGATATTTCATTATCATCTTTATCTTTTCCAATAGGTTCATTTAAATATACTTCTGCACCTAATTTCTTAGTACTTCTTAAATACATTAATATTTCATTTTCAATACATCTTGAAGCATATGTAGCAAGCCTTACGTTTTTATCTAGGTTAAATGTATTTATTCCTTTTATAAGGCCTATTGTTCCTATTGAGATTAAATCATCTAATTCCAAATTTGGTACATTATATTTTTTGCATATGTGTGCAACAAGCCTTAAGTTTCGCTCTATTAGTACATTTCTTGCCTCTTCATCTCCCCCGCATATATCTCTCTAAATATACTTTTTCTTCTTCTTGTGATAATGGCTCTGGAAACAGGCTATTATTAGATATATAGCCTAGAACAAAAAAAGCTGTTTTGCAAAATTCAATGAAGCTTGTTAAAAAAACTAACAAAAAAAGCACCTCCATTTACCTATTTTCATTATATGTTTAAGGTAAATAAAAGTGCCTGACCGTTTTGAGTTTATTTTAAGAGAAATTTGTATTCTATGTTAAATAGTGGTATAATATCTATAGATGTAGCTTTTAGCTATTATTTTATATTTGATGGAGAGAGGAATTTATTTTATGGACTATACCATACCTGAAAATTTAGGCAAGGAACTAGATGAACTCTTGACACCCATTTTAGGTAACCACTTTCAAATTGAAAGAAATCACCATGGGTTCTACTTTATTCATGCTAGTTCCGGTCATGTTTTCACCATTCATGGTAATGAATCAGAAAAAAGGCATGAACACAAAGACTCTAACCACAAAATTGGTTAATCTTTCCTAGCAGTTACGATTGTAACTAAAAAGCACATAAAGCTTAAAAACTCTATGTGCTCTTTTTTATTAGTTTTTCTATTTCTTTATAAATCTTTTCATTTACATCTTTTATTGCAATTTTTTCTGCATTTTTTGCCATTTGAACTTGCTTTTGTTTATCTGTTATTATATTTTTTATTTCGTTGTTTAGTTTTTCTGATGATAATTCTTTATCCAATACAATTCTTGCTGCATCTACGTTTGCTAGTACTCTTGCATTGTATTCTTGATGATTTTCTGTTGCATATGGATATGGTATAAATATTGCAGGCTTGCCACATTTTGCAACTTCGGTTATTGTCATTGCTCCGCTTCTACTAACCACTAAATCTGCCAAATTTAAGACCTCTTCCATATTGTATATGTATGGCACTACTGCTGCGTTATATAGCTCTTTTATGCTGTTTCTTACTTCTTCATATTTCTTTTGTCCAACTGCCCAGATTATTTGGTAATCGCTATTTAATTTGTTATTTATTATATCTATAAAGCATTTGTTTATTGACTCTGCTCCTTGGCTTCCTCCAAATACAGTAACCACTGGCAAATTATTATTTATTTTAAATTGCTTTTTAAGGGTTTGTTTTTGTTCTTCTGTTAAATCTATTTTATTAACTTTTGTTGGAGTTCCTGTAACTACAACATTTTTTGCCTTTGGAAGGCGTTTTTTTGCATCTTCAAAACCAACTAAAACCGTATCTGTTTTTTTAGATAAAACCTTTACTGCAACCCCTGGAAAAGCGTTGCTTTCATGTATTACTGTAGGTATTTTATATTTGAATGCTCCTGAAAATACAGGTCCACAAATATATCCACCTGTTCCTATTACAATATCTGGTTTTATTTTTTTTATTATATTTTTAGCCGTTTTGTAACTTTTCAAAGTTTTACATGCATTTTTAAAGTTACTTAAACTTATCTTTCTTCTAATTCCATATGCTTCAATGGTTTTTAATTTATATCCGCTTCTTGGGACTAAATCATTTTCTAGCCCTCTTGGAGTACCAATAAAAGTTATATCAGCATTTGGATAATGCTTTTTTATTTCATTTGCTATTGCTATTCCTGGGTTAATATGTCCACCTGTTCCAGCTGCTGCAATAATTACTTTCATAAAATATTTCCTCCTAAATTTTGCTTCCTTGCCTTGAGATATTCAGAAGCACTCCGGACTGCTGCAAGTAGAATTATAAGTGACGTTCCTCCATAACTAAAGAATGGCAAAGCTATTCCTGTTACTGGTATTGATGATGTTACAACTGCAATGTTCATTATTGCTTGGAACCCTATTAATGCTGTTATTCCACATGCTAGTAAACTTCCAAACATATCTGGTGCTTTCATAGAGATTAGTATTCCTCTCCAAATAAATATTGCAAATAATGCTATAACTAATATACACCCAACAAACCCTAGCTCCTCTGCTAAAACTGCAAATATATAGTCGTTATGTGGTTCTGATATGTATAAGTATTTTTGTCTACTGTTTCCAAGGCCTACTCCAAAAAGTCCCCCAGAACCAATTGCATATAGTCCTTGTATTATTTGCCAACCTGTATCTAATGGATCTGCCCATGGGTTTGCGAATGCTATTAATCTTTTTAATCTATATGCACCTATTCCAAATTCCTTTGCAAGAACATATAATCCTGTTGAGCCAATTACTGCTCCTGTTCCTCCAAAAATTGCAAAATGAGATACTTTGCAACCTGCCATAATCATCATAACTGATATTGTAATAATTATTATTGCTGAAGCACTTAAATGTGATTGTACAGCTAAAAGTATACCTATAGCTGGTGCTACAAAAAGTAATAATGGTTTAAAAAAGCCTTTTCCTAAGCTTTTTAGTTCTCCTCTATGTATTGTAAGATATGCTGCAAAAAAGATTATTAACCCAAGTTTTGTAATCTCTGATGGCTGTATTGTTCTAAAAACCGGGAATTTTATCCATCTTAATGCACCATTTACATTAACACCTATCCCAGGAATTAAAACTGCTGCAAGCCCTACTATTGAAATTACCCAAATTGGTTTATAAAATTTTGCAAGTATTTTATAATCGATTTTTGATATTACATACATAACAAATAGACCAAGCCCTGCTGCTATTGCTTGTTTGTATGCATATGTGTAACTACTAGATGTAGATGAAAGCGACATTGGTGAACTTGCAGAAAGTACCATTGTTATTCCCATTCCTAAAAGTATTAATACATCTAGAAACAATATAAAATCAAATGGTTTGTTTTTATCGCTTTGTTTGCGAACATTACTCGCTACTGCATTTGTTTTCGTTTTCATAAATACCTCTCTTATTTATATACTATGTTTCTTTTGTTTATATAGAACAAAGACCTATAATGCAAAGCATTAGTGTGAATATGCAAAATATTGATACTACTTTGTTCTCGTTCCAGCCTGATAATTCAAAATGGTGATGCAATGGTGCCATTTTGAATAATCTTTTTCCTCCAGTTTTTTTGAAATATATAACTTGCAATACTACTGATAGTGTTTCTACAACTGGTATTGCTGCTATTATTAGAAGTATTAGTGGCATTTGTAAATACAAAGCCATTGCTGAGATTACACCTCCGTAATAATAACGAACCTGTATCTCCCATAAATACTTGTGCAGTGTTTAGGTTAAATATTAAAAAGCCTAAACATGCTCCAACTATAATGCTTCCAAATACTACAATTTCCTTAACATCTAAGATAATTGCAATTACTGTTAAGCAAGTTGTTATAATCGCTGAAACGCTTGTACTTAGTCCATCTATTCCATCTGTTAAATTTACTGCATTTGTTGTTCCAAGCATTACAAAAATTGCAAATGGAATATATGCAAGAACTGGCAATACTATTTCTTTTTTTGAGAAAGGAATTATTGTTGTTGTTCCTAAGTTTACACCTTTTAGTAAGTATAGTGTAAATAGCACAGCTATTATAAGTAGTCCAAGCATTTTTTCTGATGGTTTTAATCCTTTAGTATTTTTAAGTACTAGTTTTTTATAATCGTCTATAAAGCCAATAAGTCCAAAGCCTATTGATATAAGCAATAATGGGAACAGTCTTTTTCCAACTTCTGGGTCTGTTTTAGAATAATAAATATATCCACCTATTGTGCCTATAATTATTCCTGCTGCTATAATTATTCCTCCCATTGTTGGTGTTCCTTTTTTACCTAAATGGCTTTCTGGTCCATCATCTCTTTCTATTTGTCCTATTTTGAATTTTCTAAGTATAGGTATTATAAATATTGCTAGAATTACTGTTGCGGCAAATGAAACAAACAGTATTCTTGTTTGGAAATACAATTTATATTACCTCCTTTATAATTTCTCTTTCGTCATAATGATGTTTTATTCCATTTATTTCTTGATATGTTTCATGTCCTTTTCCAGCAAGTACTATTATATCATTTTTGCTTGCCATGTTAATTGCATATTTTATTGCTTCTGTTCTATTAACTATTTTTTTGTATTTTCCTTTTGCTTTTTTAGCTCCAACTTCTATTTCATTTACTATTGTATCTGGATCTTCTGTTCTTGGATTATCTGAAGTTATTATTGTAAAGTCTGCGATGCTTGTTGAAATTTGTCCCATTATTGGTCTTTTAGTTTTATCTCTGTCTCCACCACAACCAAATACTGATATTACTTTTCCTCTTGTATAGCTTTTTACAGCACTTAATATGCTTTGAAGACTTTCTGGTGAATGTGCATAATCAATCATTATTGTTAAACCTTTTTTGTTATCAACAAGTTCGCTTCTTCCTGGAACTCTAACATTTAATAAAGCTTCTTTTATTGTTTCTGCATCTACTCCTAATTTACTTACAACACTTATTGCTGCTAAAGAATTATAAACACTAAATCTTCCTGGAATTCCTGTTTTTACTCTTTCATTTTTCCCATTTATTTTAACTTTAAAATCTACACTTGAGTTTGTTATTGTTATATCTTTTGCAATTAGGTCTGCTTCGTTATCTATACCATAAGATTTTATGTTCTTTTCTGGTAATAATTTTTTTATTTTTGATACTCTAAAATCATCTGCATTAATAAAGCTTGCTTTACTTCTTTCTATTAGTTTTAATTTTGAATTAAAGTAATCTTCCATATCTGGGTGTTCGTGGTCGCTTATATGGTCTTCTGAGAAGTTTGTAAATACACCTATATCAAAGTCACAACCATCTACTCTATGTAATTTTAACGCTTGTGAAGAAACTTCCATAATGGCATATTCTGCACCTGCTTCTACCATATCACTAAATAACTTTTGTAGTTCTAAGCTATCTGGTGTAGTACGTGAACTTTCACCTAAGTTCTTCCCACATATATAGTTTGCAACTGTTCCAATTAGCCCTACTTTTTTACCTTGTGTTTCTAATATTGCTTTAATCATAAATGTTGTTGTTGTTTTACCTTTTGTTCCTGTTACACCTATTAGTTTAAGCTTTTTTGATGGGTTTTTGTAAAAATTACATGCTACTTTTGCTGCTGCAATTCTTGTATCTGGTGCCATAATAATTGTTACATCATCTGTTACATCTTCTTTGCTTATTTTAGCACCTTCTTGTACCATAATAGCAGAAGCTCCGTTTTCTATTGCTTGTTTTATATATTTATGTCCATCTGTTGCAAAACCACTTATTGCAATGAACATAGTATTTTTACTTACTTTTCTTGAATCACTTTCTATTGCTTGAATGTCTAAATCAAGGTTACCTCTAGCTTTTAAACCTTCTATACCTGAAATAATAGATTTTAACTCCATCTTTATTCCTCCCAATAATTCATTTTACCATTATCTATTATAATATCTTTTTTCAAATTTGTATAGGTTTTTGGTAAAATTTGTACATTTTTTAATTAAGTATATAATTTTATAAAGCAAAATAGAACCTTGATTTAGGTTAGATATTTATTGCTGTAAAAAAACAAATTGCAAAAATGTTTGCAATTTGTAATATAAACGTAATATTCTATTTTAATTTTTCAATTTCGTCTATGCTTAAACCTGTTACTTTGCTAATGAGTTCTATATTGACATTTTCTTTCAACATGTTTTGGGCTATTTCTATGTTTCTCTCATTTTTGCCTGCAGCCTTACCTTTAGCCTCGCCTTCTACCATACCATCTGCTTTTCCATCAATATACCCAGAATATCTTATATTCATTTCATCTCTTATGGCTTTTAAGCGTAATTCATATAACTCCCTATCTTCTGGGTTCATTGCTAATTTTTCTAGCTCTTTCTTTGCTTTTTCTATTTCTTCATTCTTACTCTCAGCCATCTATATCTTATCCTCCTCATCACATATTAGTTATACTTTGTCTTATAGGCACATCTATTGTAACATATATTTTTTAGTTCTTCAATATTTTGAGATTATTTTTTCGATAAAAAATTTTTAGATAAAATCATATTTTGAACTTTGGTTTGACCTTCTAGAAATTTGGTCAAAGATTATAATTACAATGTAACTAATATACCACACAAACCCATAAATTGCAACAAAAATCGTTCGTCAAATTTTTACATTTTTCGACAAACGATTTTATTTATTATTGGTTTAGAGCTATCCTAATTTTTACTAAACTCTAAAGTGACTTCATCTGTTCTTCGGTTACGACCTCAACAGTTGTTCTAGATTCATCAATTTCTGCCTCAACTCTTGTTTTCATTATATCATTTAATACATAAATTTTGGAATTAGTAGCTAAAGTATAAAAAGCCGTTCCTCTAACGGTTGCATTTGTTGCTAACACTTTAACTTTAGATAAATCTGTACAGAAATGAAATACATCGTATCCTATACTTGTTACACCATTTGGTATTGTTACACTTGATAAACTCGTGCATTTAAAAAATGCACTATCTCCTATGTTTGTTACACTGTTTGGTATTGTTACGCTTGATAAACTCGTACATTCTTTAAATGTTTCATCTTCTATGCTTGTTACACTGTTTGGTATTGTTACGCTTGATAAACTCGTACATTCTTCAAATGCTCTGGCTCCTATACTTGTTACACTGCTTGGTATTGTTACGCTTGTTAAACTTGCACATCTATCAAATGCTTGAATTCCTATGCTTTTTACATTTTCAGGAATCTTTATACTTGTTAAGTTTGTGCAATACATAAATGCATATTCATCTATGCTAGTTATTTCACTTGAAAGAATAACTTTTTTTAAACCTGTATCTCCTCCAAATGCATATCCTCCTATATTTTTTATTCCTTTACCTACAACAATTTTGCTTACATATGGCATAATGCATGTATCACTTGCGCCCATCATATACATTGCTGTTGACTTATGCCAACCGGTTGCTCCTGTTATATTATTTCCTTCTGTTGTCATCAATGCTCCCATTGTGCCTGTACCTTCAATTACTAAATTGTATTCATCTCCTTCATTAAATGTACATGTTTTACCATTAAACTCAAAACTACTTGGAGTTATCTTGCTTCCTGTTTTATATAGTTTTGCTACTATATCTCCTTCGGCTGTTCCACCTTCTTCTATTGTATCACTCCAACTTCCTCCATCTGCACATGTCCATGCCATTACCCAGCCATCTGGGTCATATTGCTCATTGCCTTCTATATAGTCTTCTATACTAGCATATTTCTTTCCATTAATTTCAATTGTTCCTCCATTTGATTCTTCTTCTGCAGCTTTACTATATTTATTTACTGTTTTTTCTGCTGTTCCTATTAAATTACTTTTTATTAATACATTTACACTTACCGCTACTAATATTAGCATTACTATTATTGTAATTATTAACGCAACTAGCGTAATTCCCTTGTTTTGTTTTAATTTTTTCTCCATTTAAAAAACTCCTCCTTTGTTTGCTTCTCAAATTTTCATTTTTATTCTATAATAAAAAGTTACAAATTGCAAGTGTTTTTGTAATTTGTAATATAATTGTAATAATTAATAACAAGCCTATATAAAGCAAAATAGAACCTAAAGACTTAGGTTCTATTGCTTTATTGTTTCCTTATAATACTTTGTTATTAGTTCATCTAATTTTACACTTAACTTATATACTACTTCATAATCTTCTCCGTTTATAATACTATTATTTAGTTCTTCTCGTAACTTAAGGATTTGTTTATTTAACATTCTAAGCACTCCCCTTTTTTCTATTGTTTGTCTTCTGCTTGTTAATAAAATACCATATTTTTACAAAAACGTCAATATAAAATAGCGAAAAAGTTAAAATTTTGTGAAATTTCGTATGTCTTTTTTCCTTATTTTTCACAGTTTTGCACTGTTTTTCATTTTTTTATTTTGCTATTTGCCAATTAATTTGAAATTCCGACATTTTTCCATATTTTTCCAGGTCTTGTGAATAAAAAAAGAGCTTTAGCCCTTTTTTTATTATTCAATTCCGTATTTTTTCTTGAATTTATCTGCTCTTCCTCCAGTTGTTTCTCTTTTTAAGTTACCTGTCCAGAATGCATGGCAGTTAGAGCATATATCTACTTTTAAATCTTTTTTTGTTGAACCAACTTTATATACTTTTCCACAAGCACATGTTATAGTTGTTTCTTCATATTGTGGTTGTATGTCTTTTTTCATTTAGACTTCACTCCTTCTTTTTAATCTATTTGCTAATGTAGCTCTAAGTTATGTTTTATTAGCTGTTTGTTCCTTTTTATACTTTTCTTGTAAGTTGTTTACAACTTGATAAAAAGATACTTTATATGAAAGTTTTGAAATTATGTTCCACAAGCATGCGATTATTAATATTATTAAGCATATTTTTTTCCATGATTTTGCAAGCATAATTCTCATCTCCCTTTACTTATACTAATTCGATTATAACTTTTTCTGCTGAGTCTCCTCTTCTTGGACCCATTTTGTATATTCTTGTGTATCCACCTTGTCTTCCGGCATATTTTGAAGCTAACTCTCCAAAAAGTTTTGCTGGTAAATCTATTTTGTTTCCATCTTTGTCTTTTACTTTGTTTGTGTTTGCCATTATTTTTCTTCTTGCATTTAATCTAGATGGCATATCTTTTTGTCTTTTTTCTGTTGTTTCTACTTTAACAACTCTTAAATATTCTTTACCATTTTTGCTTGTAACTTTTTCTAATTCTTTGTTACCTTTACTATCTAATTTTGCTTTAACAACTTTTTGATCAACTGTTTCAAAGTTATCCTTTTCTTTTATTGCAAGAGCTATTAAATTTTCCGCTAAACTTCTAACTTCTTTTGCTCTAGCTTCAGTTGTTTCTATTCTTCCATATACTAATAAATCAGTTGTTAAGTTTTTAAGCATTGCCATTCTTTGGTCTGTTGTTTTACCTAATTTTCTAGCCAATTTTTTCAGCCTCCTCTTTCTTTATTCTTCTTCAGAAGCAAAGTTTAATTCTAATGAATGTAATTTATTTGTAACTTCATCTAGTGATTTTTTACCTAGATTTCTTACTTTCATCATATCTGCTTCTGTCTTATTTGCTAAATCTTGAACTGTTGATATTCCTGCTCTCTTTAAGCAGTTGTATGATCTTACAGATAATTCTAAGTCTTCTATTGGCATTTCTAATATTCTTTCTCTCTTAGATTCAGCTTTTTCTACCATAACTTTTGTATTTTTAGCTGTTTCTGAAAGATCTATGAATAATTCTAAATGTCCTGTCATAACTTTTGCTGCTAAGCTTAATGCTTCATAAGCTTTTAAGCTTCCGTCTGTCCAAACTTCGATTGTTAGTTTATCGTAATCAACCATTTGGCCAACTCTTGTATTTTCAACTTGATAATTAACTTTCTTTACTGGTGTAAATATAGAGTCTATTGGTAATACATCTATAGCTTGATTTTGAGTTTTGTTCTTTTCTGCAACATTATATCCTCTGCCTCTATCAACAGTCATCTCCATATGTAAGAAGCCACCTTCTGCTACAGTTGCAATATGCAAATCTGGATTTAGTATTTCAATAGATGAGTCTGTAATTATATCTCCTGCTTTAACTTCACCTTCACCATTAAAATCTATTTTTATAGTTTTTACTTCGTTTTCATGCATCTTTAATCTTACACTTTTTAAGTTAACTATAATCTCTGGTACATCTTCAATTACATTTGGTATACTAGAAAATTCATGTAATACACCTTCAATTTTTACGCTTGTAATAGCTGCTCCTGGTAATGAAGATAATAGTATTCTTCTTAAAGAATTTCCTATTGTCATTCCATAACCTCTTTCAAGTGGCTCACATACGAATTTTCCATAACTTTCGTCTTCATTTATTGCTAGGCATTCAATATTTGGTTTTTCAAATTCAATCATTAATTTTAACCTCCTAATTTAGTTTTGTGTTTAGCCTTATTCTAAACTGCAAACTCTAAATTCTTAAACTCTATCTAGAATATAATTCTACTATTAAGTGCTCTTCTACTGGAATATCTACGTCTTCTCTTGCTGCTAATCTTAGTACTTTTACTTGTAATTTGTTGTTATCTTTTTCTAACCATTCTGGTATTGGTCTTGTTTTATTAGCTTCAACATTTTCTTTAATTGTTTTGTTATCTAATTTGTTTTCTCTAACTGATATTACATCTCCTGCTTTGATTAGGTATGATGGAATATCAACTTTTTGACCATTAACTTCAAAGTGTCCATGGTTTACAAGTTGTCTAGCTTGTGCTCTTGAAACTCCAAAGCCTGCTCTATATACTACGTTATCTAATCTACTTTCTAATATTTGTAGTAAGTTTTCACCTGTTATTCCTTTTTTATTTTCAGCCATTTCGAAGTATTTTCTGAATTGTTTTTCTCCTACTCCGTAAAAAGATCTTGTTTTTTGTTTTTCTCTTAATTGTGTTCCGTATTCAGATAATTTTTTCTTTCCTTGTCCATGTTCACCTGGTGCATAGTTTCTTCTTGTTACACTGCATTTATCTGAATAACATCTTGAACCTTTTAAGAACAATTTTTGCCCTTCTCTACGGCAAATACGACATTGTTCGTCTTTATATCTTGACATTTCCTTTCCTCCTTATTCTATACTCTTCTTCTTTTTGGTGGTCTACAACCATTATGTGGAATTGGTGTTACATCTTTTATTGCTGTAATTTCAAGTCCTGCTGTTTGTAATGATCTTATAGCAGCTTCTCTTCCTGAACCTGGTCCTTTTACAAATACTGCAACACTTTTTAATCCATGTTCCATTCCAGCTTTTGCAGCTGTTAAAGCAGCTTCTCCAGCAGCAAATGGTGTGCTCTTTCTTGAACCTTTAAATCCTAGTTCTCCAGCACTTGCCCATGAGATTACGTTTCCTCTTTCATCTGTAATTGTAACTATTGTATTATTAAAACTAGAATGAATGTGTGCTTCTCCTTTTTCAATGTTTTTTCTATCTCTTCTTCTAGTAACTTTTTGTGTTGGTTTTGCCATTTAGCTCTTCCTCCTTTTTTAAATTTGTGAAGTAAATCTATTTCTTCACGGTTTACTATTCACTAAAGAATGAATTACTTAATATTCTAAGTTTCATTAATTTCTATTTGCTTTTCTTGCTAACTACTTTTCTTGGTCCTTTTCTTGTTCTTGCGTTTGTTTTTGTTCTTTGACCTCTAACTGGTAGTCCTCTCTTATGTCTTGTTCCTCTAAAGCAACCTATTTCTGTAAGTCTTTTGATATTTAAAGCTACTTCTCTTTTTAAGTCACCTTCAACTTTGTAACCTTCCATAGCTTTTCTTATATCTTGTACTTGATCATCTGTTAAGTCTTTAACTCTTATATCTGGATTAACTTTAGCTGCTGCTAAAATCTTGTTAGAGCTTGCTCTACCTATTCCATAAATATATGTTAGACCTATTTCAACTCTTTTTTCTTTTGGTAAGTCAACACCTGCAATACGTGCCATAAATTTTTTCACCTCTTTAAATATTTTTTAACTTTTTGGATTGTATATATTAATAAATAAAAATAGATATTCTTAAAAATTAAGACAGCCGCACTATTTTTATATATTAGCAAAATTTAGTTACCCTTGTCTTTGTTTGTGTTTAGGGTTTTCACAAATTACTCTTGTAACACCTTTTCTTTTAATTATTTTGCATTTTTCGCATATTTTTTTTACTGATGGTCTTACTTTCATTTCTTTCACCTCATTGTTTTATTTTTTATTTATCTCTCCATGTGATTCTGCCTTTTGTTAGATCATATGGTGATAACTCTAATCTTACTTTATCGCCTGGAAGTATTTTAATGTAGTTCATTCTAAGTTTTCCTGATATATGTGCTAAAACTTGATGTCCATTTTCTAATTCTACTTTGAATTGTGTATTAGGTAAACTTTCTACTACTGTGCCTTCTACTTCAATAACATCTTCTTTAGACAATTCCTTTTCCTCCCATTTTAAAATTCACATTAACTTGTATATTATATACCATTTTCTTTAGATTGTCAATATTTCTGGCTCTTTTTCTGTAATTAAAATAGTATTTTCATAATGTGCAGATAAACTTCCGTCTTCTGTTACAATTGTCCAGCCATCATCTAATTGATATATGTCAGGCTTTCCCATTATTACCATGGGTTCTACAGCTATTGTCATTCCTGGAACAAGTCTTGCTCCTTTACCAGCTTTTCCATAGTTTGGAACTTCTGGTTCTTCGTGCATTTGTCTACCTATTCCATGTCCTTCAAATTCTCTTACGACTGAATATCCATTTTTATTTACAAATTCACCTATTGCGTGGGAAATGTCGCCTATTCTATTTCCACTTTTCGCAAATTTGATGCCTTCGTAAAAAGCTTGTTTTGTTATATCTACCAATTTTTTTGCTTCTGGAGAAGTTTCACCAACAATATATGTTCTTGCACAATCTCCATGAAATCCATTTTTTAATACCACCAAATCCACGCTCACTATATCTCCCTCATTTAATATAATTTTTTTTGATGGTATGCCATGAATTACAACATCATTAATTGAAATACATAAAGTTGCTGGAAAAGGCGCCACTCCTTTTTCATAATGTGGAAAATTCTTTTGTGCAGGTATTGCATCATTTTCCCTTATAAATTTTTCAGCTGCTCTATCTAATTCTATTGTTGATATTCCTGGTCTTATTAATTCTTCTACTCTTTTTTGTGTTTGAGAGGCTATTTTAGAAGCTTCTCTCATTAATTCAATTTCTCTCTTTGATTTTATCTCAATCAATTCTATTACACCCTTATTCTAAATCTTTTTGAACTTTTTCAGCAACATCATAAGACGTTCTACCAGCCTTATTTCCTGCCTTTTCAGTTCTTAATACATTTTTTCCTTCGTAATATTTTATAAGTTCTTCTGCAGTATTTTTATATATTTCTAGTCTGTTTTGAACAATTTCTGGTTTTTGATCTTCTCTTTGATATAGTTCTCCCCCGCATTTATCGCATATTCCTTCTTGTTTTGGTGGGTTAAATACTACATTATAAATTTCGCTGCAGCCTTTGCAGCTTCTTCTATTTGCAATTCTTTCTACTATTTCATCAAAAGGTACTTCAATGTTTAAAGCCATATCTACTTTACTTCCATTTGATTGTAATAGTTCATCTAGTGCAATTGCTTGGTTTCTTGTTCTTGGGAAACCATCTAATATTGCTCCATTTTCAACATCATTTTCTTCTAGCCTTTTTTCTAACATTTTAACAGTTATTTCATCTGGAACAAGTTCTCCATTATCCATGTATTTTTTTACTTGTTTTCCAAGTTCTGTTTCATTTTTAAGATTTTCTCTAAATAAGTCTCCTGTTGAAATGTGTGCAAGTTTTAAATTTTCTGCTAAAACCTTTCCTACTGTTCCTTTACCACTTCCGTGGTGCTCCTAGTAAAACTATAAACATATAATTATTCCTCCTACATAAATAATGAAAATAAAATAATCTCTGATAAGTTTTTGGCTTACGCCAAAAACTATCATTAATTATTATTATTCATTATTATTTACTCTAAGAATCCTTTATAGTGTCTCATTACTAATCTTGATTCTAGTTGTTGTACTGTCTCAAGCGCAACACCTACTACGATTAATATTGATGTTCCACCAAAAGTTATATTCAAGTTTGTAAAGCTTAAAAGCATTGGTAAAATAGCAATTAAACTTAGGAACAATCCTCCAAACAAAGTTATTTTTTTCATTATTGATGATAAATATTCTGTTGTTGGTTTTCCTGCTCTTATACCTGGTATGAAACCACCATTTTTCTTTATATTGCTTGATACTTCTGCTGGATTAAATGTTGCATAAGTATAAAAGTAAGTAAATGCTATTATTAAAACTAAATAAACAAGTGCATTTGCTATTGTATAACCTATACCAAATTGTGCAGATGATGTTGACATTGAAAATTTATAAACACCTGCCCAAAATCCAGTAGCTGTAGCAATGTTACTATTAAACATTGGTATTATCATTGCTGGGAATGTTAGTAATGATGATGCAAAGATAACTGGCATTACACCTGCCATAGCAAGTTTTAATGGGATATGTGTATTTTGACCACCATACATTTTTCTACCAACTACTTTTTTAGCATATTGTACTGGTACTCTTCTTTCAGCTTCTTGTACAA
>USEM01000021.1 GCA_900553695.1 uncultured Clostridium sp.
AGAGTTTGAAACTTTTTTCCATCCAAAATACCTTTACTTAATTTATCAATAGCCTGTGGCTGGTCGCCAGTAGGTTTGTAATCAGAAACTAAATTAAACATTTTCCCTCCTTAAAAACTTAAGCAACAATATTATACCACACAATACATCTGTTCGTAAATAGGTTTCGAAGAAATAATAACAAATATATGAAAAGAAAAAAGTTGATTAATGTTGAATTTTATGATAAGATAATAAAGGTGAATAAAATGGTTAATATATTACTTTGCGGAAATGAAAAGGTTTTTGATGGGGCTTTAACACAGTTAATTTCTATGACAAATCGTACACAAGAAACTATAAGATGTTATATTTTCACAATGAATTTAACAAGAATGAAGCCAGAGTACAAAAGCATTTCAGATTCACAAGTGAAATTTTTAGAAAAAGTTATAAAAGAGAAAAATAGCGATAATGAAGTTATAAAAGTCGATGTAACAGATTTATACGAAAAGGAGTTTAAAAACTGTGCAAATGAGGGAGCATATTGCACACCATATACATTGCTAAGACTATTGGCAGATAAAATACCAAACATTCCAGATAAGCTATTGTACTTAGATATTGATATTATGATAGGTGGAGATATTAAACAGCTATATAATATAGATATAGAAGATTACGAATATGCAGCAGTAAAGGAAAAATATGGTTGTTGGGTAATTAGACCAGATTATATTAATGCAGGAATGCTTTTATTAAACATGAAGAAAATTAAAGAAACAGGCTTGCTTGTAAAAGCAAGAAAATTGATAAAAGAAAAGAAGATGCTTTTTGCAGACCAAGATGCAATTTTCTGGTCTACAACTAAAAAGAAACTTTTACCAAGAATTTATAATGAGCAATCAAGGTTTAATAAAAAAGATACTATCATTTGCCACTTTGCAAAAAGGCTTATGTTTTGGCCATATCCACATACAGAAAACTTCAAACAATGGAATTTACCAGAAGTTCACACAGTTTTAAAGTGCCATGCATTTGATAAAGATTTAGAAGAATATGTAAAATTAAAAAAGCAATACGAAGAAAATAGAAATGAGGAAGTTATATATGGATAATAAACAAGTAATACCAATATTTTTTGCAGTTGATGATGGATACATTCCATTTTTAGCTGTATCTATACAGTCACTTGCAGACCATGCATCAGATGAAAATCAATATGTTATAAAAGTACTATACACTAATATTAGTGAAGAAAACCAAAAAAAAATTAGTAAATATGAAAGAGAAAATATAAGCATAGAATTTGTAGACTTGAACTATTATATAGAAAAAATAAAAGACAAGTTATATACAAGAGATTATTACTCAAAGACTACATATTTTAGACTATTTATACCAAATCTTTACCCACAATACAATAAAGTATTATACTTAGATAGTGATATTACAATTTTATCAGACGTAGCAGATTTATACAATATAGATATTGGAGATAATTTAATCGCAGCCGCACCAGATGATGTAATTCAGACAATAGAAGTATTTCAAGACTATGTTGAAAAGGTTGTAGGAGTAGCAGATTATAGAAATTATTTTAATGCAGGAATTATAGTAATGAACTTAGATGAATTAAGAAAGTTTGATTTTCAAGAAAAATTCTTGTATTTATTAAGCACGGTTAAATTTTCAGTAGCTCAAGACCAAGACTACTTAAATAGACTTTGCAAAGGTAGAGTGAAATTATTTTCAAATACATGGAACAGAATGCCTATAGGTGGCGACGTTGTGGATAGAGATGATTTACATCTAATTCACTATAATTTGGCTTTCAAGCCATGGCATTTTGAAAACATACTATATAAAGAATATTTTTGGGAATGTGCAAAGAAAACAGAATACTTTAATCAAATTCTAAAAATACAAAGTGAATATACAGATGAAGATAAATTTAAAGACAGGGAAAGCGATAAAAAACTAAGAGAACTTGCACAGAAAGAATGTGACTGTGTAGGAGATGATAAAGCTGCATACAATTATAATGATACTAACATTCCTAAGGCAAAAGATAGGCTTGAAATATTAGATAAAATAAAGAGATTAGAAAGAGAAGGACGTTTTGATATAGATGTAGAAAACGACCCTCCAACAATAGTTTTAACTCCAGAAAATGTAGACTATTTAAACAAAAAAGAAACAAGCAAAATAAAAACAAAAGTTGCAAATACACTAGGAAAGAGATTTATAGACGAACTTCTTAAAAATAACAAATTAATTATAAAAGAAGTAAATGGAATTGAAAATTTAGACTCGGTAGAAACAGGTGCAATGATAACATGTAACCACTTTAACCCATTTGATTCATTTGCAATTGAAAAAACATTTAGAATGAGTAAGCAAGCTGAAAACAAAAAACTATATAAGGTAATAAGAGAAGGAAATTATACAAACTTCCCTGGGTTCTATGGCTTTTTATTTAGACACTGCGACACATTACCACTAAGCTCAAACAAGAGAACAATGATAGAATTCCTAAAAGCAGTAGATACACTACTAAAAAAAGGAGAATTTATCTTAATATACCCAGAACAAAGCATGTGGTGGAACTATAAAAAACCAAAGCCATTAAAAGATGGAGCTTTCAAAATGGCAGTAAAAAGCAATGTTCCAGTTGTGCCAATTTTCATTACAATGAAAGAAAGCGACATAATAGGAGAAGACCGGTTTCCCAGTTATGGAATACTATATAAACATTGAAAAACCAATCTACCCAGATGAAAATCTTTCAGATAAAGATAATATAGTAGCTATGAGAGAGAAAAACTCAGCAGTATGGAAACAAATTTATGAAGACTTTTATAAAATACCACTAGAATATACAACAATAAAACATGAACAACAAGAAGAGGAAAATAAGTAATGAAAAGAAAAGTAATATACTATAAAGATGAACTAAATGATGAATTTTCAGAGGCAAAAATTGTTCCAAGAAAGATAGATGGAAACTATGTATATATTCATAAAAATCTTTTATGGAACATTGCCTCATACATATTGCAAAATATATTAAGTATGCCAATAAAATTAATATATGCAAAATGCAAATTGCGAATTAAATATATTGGAAAAGAGAAGTTTAAAAAGGCAAGGGAAACAGGATATTTTATATATGCAAATCATACACAAAGCTTTGCAGACACCTTTATTCCAAGCCTTGCAAACTACCCTAAAAGAAATTTCTTTATAGTAAACCCTGAAAATGTATCAATGAAATTTTTAAAACACACCGTAGAAATGTTAGGCGCATTGCCAATACCAAGCGATAAAAAAGGCATGGTACATTTTTTAGAGGCAATAAAAAATAAAATAAGCAAAAACAATTCTATAACAATATACCCAGAAGCGCATATATGGCCATATTACACAAAAATAAGACCATTTAAAGATGTATCTTTTAAATATCCTGTAAGTCTTGATGTTCCTGCTTTTTGCATTACAAATACATATGTGGCACGAGGCAAAAAAAAGGACAAAATAAAAATGGTAACATATGTAGATGGGCCATTTTTTCCAAATAAAAACTTAAAATTAAAAGATGCTCAAAAAGATTTAAGAGATAAAATATATAGTGCCATGGTAGAAAGAAGCAAAAACAGTAACATAGAATATATAAAATATGAAAAGGCTAAAGAATAGAGGAGGTTTTTTATGGCAGTAATTATGGATGGCAAAGAAACAGCAAGGAAGATTAGAGAAAATTTAAAGGGAAAAGTTGATGAGTTAAAAATCAAAAACATATTTCCAAAACTTGCAGTTATTATGGTGGGAGATGATGGAGCCTCAAAAATATATGTAAGAAATAAAAGTAAAGCCTGTGAAGAAGTTGGGATAGAATACGAGGAGTTCTTACTAGGAGATGAAACTACACAAGAGGAACTATTAAATTTAATAAATGAATTAAACAATAGACAAGATATAAATGGAATATTATTACAAAGCCCAATACCAAAACATTTAGATATAAACGAAGCTTTTAGAACAATACTTCCAGAAAAAGATGTAGATGGTTTTAACCCAATAAATGTTGGCAAACTAGTATTAGGACAAGAAACTTTAATATCTTGTACACCTTTTGGAATTATAAAATTATTAGAGGAATATAATGTACCAATAGAAGGCAAAAATGCTGTAGTAATAGGAAGAAGCAATATTGTTGGAAAGCCAATGTTCAATTGTTTACTAAATAAAAATGCAACAGTTACAATATGCCATTCTAAAACAAAAAATCTAAAAGAAATAACGAAAACGGCAGACATACTAGTTTCTGCAATAGGAAAACCAAAATTTGTTACAAAAGACATGGTAAAACCAGGAGCAGTTGTTATAGATGTTGGAATAAACAGAAATGAACAAGGAAAAGTATGTGGCGACGTGGATTTTGAAAATGTAAAAGACTTGGCAAGCTATATCACGCCAGTTCCAGGAGGAGTTGGACCAATGACAATAGCAATGCTTATGAACAATATTGTAAAAACTGCAAAAAAAGGCGATAATCTGTAGTTTGAAAATAAAGGGAGAACTAAGAAAGGAAAATTTATGAATAAATACTGGATTTGGTTCTCAAGAATAAATAAAATTGGAGCAAAATTACAAAACCAATTATTAGAAAAATATAAAAGCCCAGAAGTAATCTGGAACATAGAAAAAGAAGAACTAGAAAAGTTTGTAAAAGAGGAATATGTGGAAATTCTGTTGGATAAAAAGTACAGACAAAATTTAGAAAAATATGCAGATTACATGGAAACAAATAAAATAAAAATGCTAACAATACAAGATGAAAAATATCCACAAAAATTAAGAAACCTTTATGACCCGCCATCAGTATTATATGTGGCAGGAAATATTGATATATTAAATAGTAGGGCAATTGCAATTATAGGAAGTAGGGTTTGTACAGAATATGGAAAGCAAGTAGCAAAAGAGTTTGCATATAATTTATCTAAATCAAATATTAATATAATATCAGGTTTGGCAAAAGGAATTGATACATATGCACATATAGGAACTATAAATGCTTCTAAACCTACAATTGCAGTAGTTGGTGGAGGATTAGACAATATATACCCAAAAGAAAATTTGCGGACTGTTTAAGCAGATTTTGAAAACTGGTGGAACAATTGTTTCTGAATATATTGTTGGCACAAAGCCTGAAAGAATTAATTTTCCGGCAAGAAATAGGATAATAAGTGGGCTATCAGATGGCATATTAGTAGTGGAAGCGGCTCGGAAGAAGTGGTACAACAATTACAGTAGACTTTGCTTTAGAACAAGGAAAGACTATTTATGCAATACCACGGAAACATATATAGCAGTAACTCAGAACGGTACGAATGAATTAATTAAACAGGGAGCTAAAATAGTTACCAAACAGAGTGATATTTTAGAAGATTTTTCTTGAATTTTATCATTAAATGTAATATAATTGTAACATAATGCTATAAATTAAAATATTTTTAGAAAGGAAAATAAAGATATGGAAAAAAAGAAAAGTAACTCTAAAAAAGCAGTAAAAAGAGTACCTAATAATAGCACTGAAAATGAATTAGATAAAACAAAAAAATATAAGATTAAAACAAAAAAACATTCAAAAGCTAAAAAGATAATAGGAATAACTTTGCTTTTGATTTTGCTTGTTATAATAGTTGTTGCAGGTATTTTTATAGGTAAAATATATGGAATTTTCAAAGAAGCAAAATTAAATATAAGTGATGTAATAATAAAATATGAAAATTCAGTAGTAAAAGATATTAACGGAAATACTGTAGCAGTTTTAAGTGGAGACGAAAACAGGGAAAACGTCTCTCTTTCAGACATGTCTGAATACCTTCCTAAAGCATTTGTGGCAATAGAAGATGAGAGATTTTATGATCATAAGGGAGTAGATATAAAAAGAACAGGTGCAGCAACAATAAAATATGCATTAAGCAAAATTGGAATAGGCTCAGCAAGTTATGGAGGAAGTACAATTACGCAACAATTTTTAAAAGTTCTAACAGAAGAAGATGAAAGAACTTGGCAAAGAAAAGTAAAAGAGATGGCAAGAGCATATTACCTAGAGCAAGAATTATCAAAATCACAAATACTAGAATTATACTTGAACTTGATATTCTTAGGAGATAGAGCTTATGGTGTTCAAGTTGCATCAAACTACTATTTCAGTAAAAATGCTAAAGACTTAACACTAGCAGAAAGTGCGTTCTTAGCAGGAATAAATGATGGACCAAATTACTATAATGCATTTTCAACAGATGAAAATGATATTAATAAAATAAAAAGAAGAACAAAAACTGTTGTTGAGAAAATGTATGAGCTTGGAAAAACAAACCCAGAGCACAAAGCAGCTATAACAGAGGAAGAATATAATACAGCAATAGCAGAAATAGATAATGGTTTAGCATTCAATAAAGGAACTATTACACAAACTGTATTTTCATATCATACAGATGCAACAGTAACTCAAGTAAAAAATGATTTAAAAGAAAAACACCCAGACTGGACAAATGAATATTTAGATTATTATGTAAAAAGCGGTGGACTTACAATATACTCAACACAAAATACAGAATATCAAAAAATATTAGAAGAAGAAGTAAAAAATGAAAACTATATAATCCATTCTAAAAAGACTGTAGATGATGACGGAAACCCAGTAACAGCACAAACAGCAATGGTAATTATAGACCATACAACAGGATACGTAGTAGCAACTGTTGGTGGAATTGGAGAAAAAACAACTGCATTTGGGTTAAATAGAGCAACACAAAGCTATAGACAACCAGGTTCATCAGCAAAACCAATAGCGGTACTATCACCAGGAATAGATGCAGGAATTATTACAGCTGCAACAGTTTATGATGATATCCCATATTATTCTGGTAAGCTTAATGGATTTAAAGATTTAGGGTCTTACCAAGGACTTACTACTGTTAGATTTGCAATTGCACAATCAAAGAATATACCAATGCTAAAGGCTATTTGTGATGTTGGTATAGAAAGATCTGCAGAATACCTAAGAAGCATAGGAATAAGTGTATCTGAGGAACAAGCAAATATGACAATGGCATTAGGAAGTGTAGAGGCAAGTCCATTACAAATGGCTGCAGCATATGCAGTTATTGCAAATGATGGGGTATATATAGAGCCAACTTTCTATACAAAAGTTGTAGATTCAGATGGAAACGTTGTACTAGAAGCAGAGCAAGAGACAAAGACAGTAATGTCATCATCAGCAGCATATGTAATTAAAGAAATATTAACAGAAGTTGTAAGATCAGGTGCTGGTTGGGTAGGTAATCTTCCAGGAATAAGCACAGCTGCAAAAACAGGAACATCTAATGATGACTATGATAGATGGTTCTGTGGTTTCTCACCATATTATACAGCAGCAACATGGTTTGGATATGATCAACAAGAATATGTTGATGTTAGTGGAAACCCATCAGGTAAAATTTGGGGAGCTGTTATGAAAACAATACATGAACCATTACCTAATAAAAAATTCTCTGAAACAAGACCAAGTAATGTAACATCAGCTACAATATGTAAGGCTTCAGGAAAACTTGCAACAGAACTTTGCAAAAAAGACCCAAGAGGAAACCAAGTATATACAGAGTATTTTATAAAAGGAACAGTTCCAACAGAAACTTGTACTTGTCATGTTGAAGTAAAAATTTGCCCAGAAACAGGATTACTTGCAAACGAATTTTGCCCAAACCCAGAAACAAAAGTATTCATTACAAGACCAGATACAGAAACAGGTGACTGGAAAAGAGCAGTAGATGCACAATATATGTTAACTATAAAAGATACATGTACAACACACAAAAAAGCAGAAGAACCAGCAAAACCTGAAGAACCAGAAAAGCCAAATAAACCAGAAAAACCAAATAAACCAGAAAAACCAAATGATAATACAACAGGAGGCAATAATACAACAGGAGGAAACAATACAACTGGTGGTAATAACACGACAGGAGGCAATAATACAACTGGTGGAAACAATACAAGCCGGTGGTAATAATACGGGTGGAAATTCAACAGGAGGAAACAATACAAGTGGAAATAGTAGTATTACTATTGATAATGTAACACACTAAAATGTGGCAGATTTTTAATCTGCCAATTTAGTGATTTCAGAACGCACACTTTAAGGAGGATATATTTTGAGTATAAAATTTTATAACACACTAACTAAAACAAAAGATGAATTCAAACCATTAGAAGGAAATACTGTTAGAATATATACTTGTGGACCTACAGTATATAAGGACGCAAGCATAGGAAATATGAAGTCATTTATATTTATGGATACTTTAAGAAGAATGCTAAAATATAATGGTTATGAATTAAAACATGCAATGAACATAACAGATGTAGGACATCTAGTTTCTGATGGAGATGAAGGAGAAGACAAAATGGTAAAAGCTGCAAGAGAAGAAAAAAAAGAACCATTAGAAATTGCAGCATACTACACAAAGAAATTCTTAGAAGATTTTGACAGATTAAATATAGATAGACCAGAAATAATTTGTAAAGCAACAGATCATATTCAAGATATGATGAACTATGTTCAAAAATTATTAGATAATGGTTATGCTTATGAAACATCAACAGCAATATATTTTGATGTTTCAAAATTAGATAAATATGGCATTTTATCTGGAATAGATTTAAGAAACCAAAAAGCAGGGGCAAGAGTTGAAGTTGATGAAGAAAAAAGAAACCCATATGATTTTGCACTTTGGATAAAAGCACCAGAAAATCATATAATGAAATGGGAAAGCCCTTGGGGACTATCTTACCCAGGTTGGCACATAGAATGTTCTGCAATGAGCAATAAATACTTAGGAGAAGTATTTGATATTCATACAGGTGGAATTGACCTAGTACCAACACATCATGAAAATGAAATTGCACAAAGCAAAGGTTGCACAGGTAAAATACCTGCAAAATTCTGGATGCATTGTGAATTCTTACTTATAGATGGTGGAAAAATGTCTAAGAGTTTAGGAAATACATACTTAGTTCAAGACTTAATAGATAGAGGATATGACCCACTAAGCTATAAAATGTTATGCTTCACATCACATTACAGAAATAAACTAAACTTTACATGGGATGCTTTAACAAGTGCCCAAAATTCACTAATAAGATTAAAAGAAGGATATGCAAAACATAAAGAAGGAACAGAAGAAATTGATGATAGCATTATACAAGAGTACAAAACAAAATTCTTAGAAGCAATAAATGATGATTTAAATATGCCAGTTGCAATGAGTGTAGTTTGGGATGTGGTTAAAAACCCAATAAAATCAAAGAAATTAGCAGATTTACTATTAGATTTTGATAGAGTTCTAGGTATAAAAATAGAAGAACCTGTTCAGGTTAAAAAAGAAGAAATACCAGAAGAAGTACAAAAACTATTAGAACAAAGAAACTTAGCAAGACAAGAAAAAAATTGGGCATTATCAGATGAACTAAGAGATAAAATAAAAACATGTGGATACACAGTAAAAGACAGCAAAGAAGGAACAACACTTGAAAAAATATAATGAAATTTAAGTTGGAGGAAAAAATGCCAAAAAGAAAAGATTATATAGGCTGGGACGAATATTTTATGGGAGTTGCGCTTCTTTCAGGTGAAAGAAGCAAAGACCCAAGTTCACAAGTTGGAGCTTGCATAGTAAGCGAAGATAATAAAATATTATCAATTGGGTATAATGGCTTTCCAAATGGTTGCTCAGATGATGAAATATCATGGGAAAGAGAGGGGAATTTTGCTGAAACAAAATATCCATATGTATGCCATGGAGAATTAAATGCAATACTAAACTATACAGGAACAACACTTAAAAACAGTAGAGTTTATGTTGCACTTTTTCCATGTAATGAATGTGCAAAAGCAATAATTCAATCAGGAATAAAGGAAGTAATATATAAATCAGATAAATATGCAGATACTGATAGTGTAAAAGTCTCAAAAAAATTGTTAGATATGGGACATGTTAAGTATAGACAATACATACCAACAGGAAGAAAAATTGAATTAGATTTATAACGAAAGGACAAAAACAAATGCAAATTTTAACTGAAAATGATAAAAAAGCATATAAGAAATTTTTAGAAAATAATGAAAGATGTAATTTTCAACAATCACTAGAATGGGGAAAAGTAAAGCAAGCATGGACAAATGAAGTTGTTTTATCTAAAAACGAAAAAGGTGAAATAGTTGGAGCAATAAGTGTTCTTATTAGAAAAATACCAATCTTTGGAAACTTAATGTATGTTTCAAGAGGCCCAATTTGTGATGCTCATAACAAAGAGGTTTTAAAAGATTTAACAGATGGATTAAAAGAACTTGCAAAAAAATACAAGGCATTTACCCTAAAATGGGAACCAGATATAAAAAGTAGTGACTTAGAGTTTAGAAAAATAGCAGAGGATTTAGGCTTTAAAATTAAAGATGATGCAAAAGACTTTAGCGAAGGAATACAACCAAGATATGTATTTAGACTAGACTTAAAAGGAAAAACCGAAGACCAAGTTTTAGCAGAAATGCATCAAAAAACAAGATATAACATTCGTTTAGCAACTAAAAAAGGTGTAATAATAAAAGAAGGTACAAGAGAAGATTTAAAAGATTTTCATAGAATAATGGAAGTAACAGGAAAAAGAGATGACTTTATGATAAGACCATTATCATACTTTGAAAAGATGTATGATGAACTAGCACCTGAGCATTTAAAACTTATGATGGCTTATACCCCAGAAGGAGAGCCCATTTCAGGAATAATAGATATAATCTATGGAAACAAAATTTGGTATTTATATGGAGCAAGCAGTAATGAACACAGAAACTTAATGCCAAACTACTTATTACAATGGAATATGATAAAATATTCAATAGAACAAAAAAAGGATATGTATGATTTTAGAGGAGTAGTTGGAGTTGTAGATGAAAGTCACCCACAATATGGCTTATACAGATTCAAACAAGGCTTTAATGCTGAATTTACAGAATTTATAGGAGAACTATATATTAATTACAAACCATTTACAAATAAGATGTTTAAGATAAGCGAAAAATTATACAAAAAACTTGCAGGTATTAAAACAAAAATAAAAGAAAGAGGAAAATAATTTGAAGCAATTAGTTGTAAATAAAGAAGATTTAAAGCACAATATAAATAGAATAAAAGACTATACAAAGAAAATCTCAAATGATGATAATTATACTATAATTGCTGTTGTAAAAGGAAATGGATATGGTTTAGGGTTAAATGAATACTCTGAAGTTTTAGTAGAAAATGGCATCAAGTACCTAGCTGTTGCAACATTTGAAGAAGCAATAGAACTTAGAAAAAAACAAAAAGATGTTAATATCCTAATGATGTCTCCACTTTATAACAAACAAGAACTAGAGGAGACTGTAAAAAACAACATAACAATAGCAATAGACTCAAAAGAAAATGCAGAAGCTGTAAATGAATTAGCTCATAAAGGGTATAATATAAAAGTACATTTGAAAATAGATACAGGTTTTGGTAGATATGGCTTTATATATGATGATTATGAAAATATTTTAAATACAGTTCAAAGCTTAAAACCAAATGTTGAAATTGAAGGGATATTTACCCATTGCTCAGATGCATACAGAAAAAACAATAAACACACATTAGAGCAATTCAAAAGGTTTACAGATGTAATCGAAAAACTAGAAGCAAACAACATAAAAATAAAGCTAAAACATATATGTAATTCACCAGCAATTTTAAATTACCCAGAAATGCATTTAACAGCAGCTAGAATTGGTTCAGCATTTGTTGGAAGAGTTTGTTCTGAAAACAATATAGGGCTTAAGAAAATTGGAGAATTAGAGATTAATATAGCAGAGGTAAAGGACATTCCAAAAGGTTTTAATATAAGTTACTTAAACAGCTATAAGACAAAGGATAAAACAAGAATTGCAATTATACCAATAGGATATTTAGAAGGATATAATGTAACTCAAAAAACAGATATGTTTAGAATTGCGGACAAGCTAAGAAGGGCTTTGCATGAGCTAAAAAGTATATTTAAGAAACAAAAAATAACAGTAGTAATAAATGAAAAAAGATACAATGTAATTGGAACAATACGGAATGTACCATACAATAGTTGATATTACAGGAAGTAATATAAAAACAGGAGATATAGCAACATTAGAAATAAATCCACTATATATCTCTAAGGAAATAAGAAGGGAGTACAAAAATTAATGAAAGACAAAGATAAGAACGAAAAAAAGGATAAAATTTACTATATAATTTTTGGAGTAATTGTATGTATAGCTCTTACAATAATGGCTTTTGCAATGCTTACTCAAAAACCAGATGAGGAGAATCCTAAGGAAATATCATACACAGAATTAATAACAAAAATAGATGAAAACGCAGTAGAGAAAATTGAAATGACAGTTGGAAGCACAGCAATAAAAGTAAAACTTAAAAATGAAGAAGAAGAAAAAAATGCTATAGTACCTAGTACACAAGCATTTATAGAATTAGTTCAACAAAAAGTACAAGAAGGAAATGTAATAGACCTAAAGCAAAAGAAAACTAACATACTTGTAAGAATATCAGATACATTATTTAGCTTGTTACCAACAATAATGATAGTAGGTTTATTCATTTTTGTATTAAAAATGCAAGGACTTGGAGATAAAGGTAAAGTATATGATGCCGAAAGCGAAAAGACGAACATAACTTTTAAAGATGTAGCAGGACTTGATGAAGAAAAAAATGAATTAATAGAAATAGTAAACTTCCTAAAAGAACCACAAAAGTTCCAAGACATGGGTGCAAAAATACCAAGAGGAATATTACTTTATGGAAAACCAGGAACAGGTAAAACATTAATTGCAAAAGCAATAGCAGGAGAAGCAAAGGTACCTTTCATTTCAATGAGTGGATCAGAATTTATAGAAATGTTTGCAGGACTAGGAGCTTCAAGAGTTAGAAAGTTATTTGAAAAAGCAAAGAAAGTATCACCTTGTATAGTATTCATAGATGAAATAGATGCAATAGGTGCAAGAAGAACAGGTGGCAGTGGGGCAGAATCCGAAAATAACCAAACATTAAATCAACTATTAGTTGAAATGGACGGTTTTGATACAGACGAAACAGTAATAGTTTTAGCTGCAACAAACAGACCAGAAATGCTAGATAAAGCACTATTAAGACCAGGAAGATTTGATAGACAAATAACAATAGCAGTTCCAGATGCAAGAGGAAGAGAAGAAATACTAAAAATACACTCAGCAAACAAACCTCTAGGAGATGATATAGATTTAAAAGATATCGCAACAGATACAGCAGGATTTACAGGAGCAGAACTTGCAAATGTTCTTAATGAAGCAGCAATAATTGCAACAACAAGAAATCACGAAAAAATAGTAATGGACGATTTAGAAGAAGCTGTAAAGAAAGTTACAGTTGGACTTCAAAAGAACAGTAGAGTAATTTCAGAAAAGGATAGAAAACTTACAGCATACCATGAAGCAGGACATGCAATAGTAAGCAAATACTTAGAAACACAACAAGATGTTAAAGAGATTTCAATAATACCAAGAGGCTTAGCTGGTGGATACACAATGTATAAAACAAACGAAGATAAATACTACATTTCAAAAACAGAAATGGAAGAAAAACTAATTGCCCTACTTGGTGGACGTGCAGCAGAAAAGATTGCTTTAGATGATATTTCAACAGGTGCAAGTAACGATATAGAAGTTGCAACTCAAATTGCAAAAGATATGGTTAAAAAATATGGTATGAGCGATAGAGTTGGACCAATAAACCTAGAAGCAAAAGAACAATATGAACTTCAAGTATTTGGAAATAATATAGAAGATGTAATAGGTGTTGAAGTAAAAACATTAATAGATACAGCATATGTAAAGGCACAAGAACTAATTTTAGCACATATGGATAAACTACATGCAGTGGCTCAAAAGCTACTAGAAAAAGAAACAATTACATCAGAAGAATTCCAAGAAATATTTAATAAATAAAATAAAGGTCGGTAATTCGCCGACCTAGTTTTATATTGAGAGGAGATACATATGGCAAAACAAACAACAGTATTTGTATGTAGTAACTGTGGAAACGAATCGCCAAAGTGGTTTGGAAAGTGCCCAGCATGCAACGAATGGAATACATGTTATGAAGAAAAAGCCCAAACAAAAAGTTCTGGGAAAGCGGCAATTAAAGAAAAAGCAGAACCAATGTTATTAAATAATATACAAAAACAAGATATAAAAAGAGCATCAACAGGATTTGAGGAATTAGATAGAGTTCTAGGAGGAGGATTAGTTAAAGGTTCTTTAACACTCCTTGGTGGAGAACCACGGAATTGGTAAATCAACCTTAATACTACAAATTTGTGATAAAGTAAAAGGTGAAGGCAAAGTTCTATATGTTTCAGGAGAGGAATCTGCAGAACAAATAAAAATAAGAGCAGATAGACTAGGAATAAATAATGACGACATATTATTCTTAGGTGAAACAGATATAGAAGTAATAGAAGATGCAATAACAAGAGTAAAGCCAAAGCTAGTTATAATAGATTCAATTCAAACAATGTACTCAGATGAGATAACTTCAAGCCCAGGAAGTGTAAGCCAAGTAAGAGAAATTACATCAAAAATAATGAGAACATGTAAAGAACAAGCAATAACAACAATAATAATTGGACATGTAACAAAAGACCGGAAACATAGCAGGACCAAGAGTTCTAGAACACATGGTAGATACAGTTTTATACCTAGAAGGAGAAAGATATTTTTCATATAGAATTTTAAGAGGTGTAAAAAACAGGTTTGGTTCAACAAATGAAATAGGAATGTTTGAAATGCAGGATAAAGGAATGGTGGAAATACAAAACCCATCATCAGTATTACTAGGAGAGCGAGATGAAAACCCAGCAGGTTCAATAGTTGTAGCAAGTATGGAAGGTACAAGACCAATTATGGTAGAACTACAAGCATTAACATCACGGAACAATTTTTGGTTTTCCAAGAAGAACTGCAAATGGAATTGATTATAATAGATTAACCTTGTTAATTGCAGTGTTAGAAAAAGTTGTAGGAATGCCTTTTGGAAACCAAGATGTTTACTTAAACATTGTTGGTGGAATAAAAATAAACGAACCAGCATTAGATTTAGGAATAGTTCTTGCATCAGCTTCAAGCTATAAAAATGTAAGCATACCACTAGATACAATTGCAATAGGCGAAGTTGGCCTAACAGGCGAAGTTAGAAGTGTAAATATGATAGAAAAAAGGATAAAAGAAGCAGAAAAGCTAGGTTTCAAAACATGCATAATACCAGAACATAATAAAAAACAATTAAAAGGTACATATACTGCAAACATAATTGGCGTAAAAAACATTTATGAGGCAATGAGGTATTTGAAATTAAAATAGATATTACAAACTGCAAAATTTTGTTGCAGTTTGTTTTTTTGCTCTAAAACCCGAAATATTGTTTACATTTTTGGCGAATTATAGTATAATTGGTGCAGATTAAAATTTTGAAATGAGGTACTTATATGAAGAAAATTATTAGATATTTATTGTTACTAATTCTTATGATTGTAGTAGTTAGGGTTTATGTTTATTTTCTAACTAAAACAAATTATCAAGATATGAATAATTATGAAATAACAGTTCAAACACCAGAAATTGTTGTTACAGAAAGCAAAGCTGCTAAGAATAAAGGATATATTAAAGGCAACATAACAAATAATTCATCAGAGATGATTAAAAACTTAAAAGTTAAGTTTGAATTCTATAATGAAAATGAAAAGTTAGTTGGAATTGAGTATAGAAACGAAGATGTGCTTAATGCAAGTGAAACAATCAAATTTGATATTGGATATAACTATAAAAATGTTGAAAAGATTAAGATAAGCACAGTAACCGAAGAATAGAAAGGGTAAGCAAATGGATGAAGAAAATTTATTAGTTCCAAACCTTCAAGATGGCGAAGAAGAAAAAAGTGAGTTTTCCTTAAGACCTAAAAGCCTAAAAGAATATATTGGGCAAGATAAAGTTAAAGAAAACATGAAAATTTACATAGAAGCAGCTAAGAAAAGAGGAGAACCTTTAGACCATGTTCTATTATATGGCCCTCCAGGACTTGGAAAGACTACTCTTGCTAATATTATCGCAACAGAAATGAATTCAAATATAAAAATAACTTCAGGCCCTGCAATTGAAAAACCAGGAGATTTAGCAGCACTTCTTACAAATTTAGCACCAAATGATGTTTTATTTATTGACGAAATACATAGGCTAAATAGAAGTGTAGAGGAAATTTTATATCCCGCTCTTGAAGATTATAATCTAGATATTATTATAGGAAAAGGTCCAAGTGCTAGGTCTATAAGATTAGATTTGCCTAAATTTACTTTAGTTGGAGCAACAACTAGAGCAGGTTCACTTACAACTCCACTCAGAGATAGGTTTGGAATTGTAAATAGGCTAGAACTATATACAGAAGAAGAGCTAAAAACTATTGTAAAAAGATCAGCAGAGATAATGGAAATAAGCATAAATGAAGATGGGGCAATGGAAATTGCGAAACGTTCAAGAGGAACCCCAAGAATTGCAAATAGGCTATTAAAAAGAGTAAGAGATTATGCTTCTGTTCTAGGTGATGGAAATGTTACTAAAGAAATAGCAGATATTGCACTGCAAAAGCTTGAAATAGACAATATGGGACTAGATAATATTGATAGAAAGATATTAGAATCTATAATAGTTAATTATACAGGTGGACCTGTTGGAATAGAAACTCTTGCCTCAACAATAGGAGAAGAGGTTGAAACCTTAGAAGATGTATATGAACCATATTTAATGCAAAAAGGTTTTATAGGCAGAACTCCAAGAGGAAGAGTAGTATTACCAAAAGCTTATGAACACTTAGGATTACAACAATAAAAATTAAATTTTAGGTGAAAATATGGAAAATAAAGAGAATTTAAAAAAAGCACTAATTCAATTTATAAAATTTGGAACAGTTGGAGCAATAAATACTGTATTATCATATGCCATTACAAATGGAGCATACTACTTGTTACATTTACACGAGCAAATAAGCAATATAATTGCATTTGTAATTACAGTATTTATTTCTTTTATGCTTAATGGAAGGTTTGTATTTACAGAAAATAAAGAAGAAAGAAACTTTTGGAAATCTCTTCTTAAAGTATATGCTTCATATTCAATAACGGGAGTTTTTCTAACAGCAATACTATTATATATAGAAGAAGAACTACTTGGAATACCACACTATATTGCTACACTAATGAATTTAGTGGTGACAATACCATTAAACTTTATTTTAAATAAATTTTGGGCATACAAAGAAAAAGGAAAAAGTGAGGGATAAAAGATGAATAATGAGAAAATAGCTGTTTTAATACCATGTTATAATGAAGAAGTAACAATAAAAAAGGTAATTGAAGACTTTAAAAAAGAGCTGCCAAAAGCAGATATATATGTTTACAATAATAATTCCAAAGATAAAACTTATGAAATAGCCAGCAAATGTGATGCAATAGTAAGAAATGAGTATAATCAAGGAAAAGGCAATGTAGTAAGACGAATGTTTAGAGAAATAGATGCAGATATATATGTTATGGTTGATGCTGATGATACATATCCTGCAGAATTCGTACATAAATTAATAGAGCCTATAAGAAACAAAACTGCAGATATGGTTGTAGGTGATAGATTATCTAATGGCACATATAAAAAAGAAAATAAAAGAATGTTTCATAATTTTGGAAACAATTTGGTAAAAAAAGCTATTAATACAATTTTTAAATCAAATTTAAATGATATAATGAGTGGATATAGAGCTTTTAACAAGATGTTTGTAAAAAACATTCCAGTTCTTAGCTCAAAATTTGAAATTGAAACAGAAATGACATTACATGCCTTAGATAAAAAATTCATAGTAAAGGAAATACCAATAGAATATAGAGACAGACCCGAGGGAAGTGTTTCTAAGTTAAACACAGTAAATGATGGAATGAAGGTTATAAAGACTATAATTAAAATGTATAAAGATTTCAAACCTAGAAAATTTTTCTGGTGTATTGGCATTATAATAATGTTATTAGGAATTATTATTGGAATTCCAGTTATACTGGAATTTGTAAAGTATAGATATATCTTCAAAATACCATCAGCGATACTTGCTACTGGATTAGAAATTTTGGCTATGATAATATTACAATGTGGAGTTATATTAGATACAATAGTAAAGCAACATAGAGAAGATTATGAATTAAATTTAATAAATTATGAAACAAGAGAAAGAAATAATCAAAGATAAAGAGAGTGCTTTAAATTTAAGCACTCTCTTTATTAATATATGTAATACAATGAAAATATTTCATTAATCATACTATTTTTAGTTTCAAAAATTAGTTCTGAATAACTAGGATCAAGTGGCACAAAATGGTTACATATTATTATATACTTGCCAGAGTAAGTTTTATCTAAATTTCTTAAAGCATTTAATATTCTTTCTTTGTCATGTGATACATTTGCACAAGTAACATATGAATTATATGCTATATCATAGAAATTAGCAGTATCTAAATAAGGTATAACCGATTGACCAATAATTGATGCATCTATTAAAATTGTTGTATTTGCAGGCAAATTTTCATTTATGTATTTTGCCATTTCTTGTGCAGAAGAGTAAGGATACTTTATATCATTAGTTACAGTATTGGCAAAGCTGTTTAAAGCAAATACACACATAAAAAGCAGATAGATTATACAAAGTATATTAAACTTCCTTTCTTCCAGATTTGCTTTTGATAATAGAAGTAAGTAAAATAATATTAATACAAATATAAGCATAAATCTTTGAAATAACACTGATGAATAAAAACAAGTGTATACTAATATTTGAAAAGCAAACCCAAAAAATAATATCATATATTCTCTAAAATATGACTTGTTAAATAAGGTAAATACAAAAAAAGTAAGTAAAATCATTGCAAGTAGTCCTACAAAACGAAGAATATATGAGCTTATATTTACTCCATAATCGGTATTAGTAGTTCCATATAATTCTAACACAACCAGTATAGTACTAACAACAATTAATGTAAGACCTATTAATACTTTTTTGATATTGGCTTTGTTTTTATGTTTGAAAAACAATATAATTTCATCAAAATGAAAAGTTATAGTTAATCCGGCAACTATACCCCAAACCAAAGAATGAGTATGTACTAGCAATGCTATTAAGACACTATATAATATAGGTTTTTCATATCTTTTATCATATAGTAAAGCAATTAAAACAAGCAGTAATACTATTAAACAATAATTTCTAGAAATTGCAGAATAAATATATGTAAAAGGTATAGTAAACAATATTATCACTTTAAAAAACAATGATAGCTTTGTTTTAAATAACAATAACCAAGCACTAATTAACATGATAATATATGAAATTATATTTAAAGTAATTATTGGAAAATTGCTTTTAGCAAAAGGCATTAAAATTAAATGCCATAAAATTGGATGACCATCAAATCTACTAGCTACTACTAATTCGGAGAAAGACAATTCTTTAGACATTAGCCAAGCATGTATTTCATCTCTCCAAGGCTCATGTTTTAATACTAAAAATAAATTTAATATTGAATATAATATAAATATAAACCAACATAATGTTTTTTTGTTAAAAATCTTTTGTTTATCCATATTTTTAAGCTTAACCCCTTTACTTTTGAAAATATATAATATATTATAATATAAGTAGATAAAAAGTACAATAAAAAACAAATTAATTTTAGGAGTAATTATCATGAAATTATTAATGCATACATGTTGTGCACCATGTAGTGTGTACTGTATAGATAGACTAAGAGAAGAAGGTATAGAACCAACAGTATATTGGTATAACCCAAATATCCATCCATATAAGGAATATGAAGCTAGAAGGGACTGTTTAAAAGAATATACAAAAAGTGTGAATGTAAATGCAATATTTGAAGAAGACTATGGACTAAAAGAGTTTTGCAAAAATGTAATAGATGATTTAGGAAATAGATGCGTAAACTATTGCTACAGAGTTAGGTTAGAAAAAACAGTTCAATTTGCAAAACAAAATGGATATGATACATTTACAAGTACATTATTTGTAAGTCCATATCAAAAACACGAAGAATTAAAAAAGGTATGTGAAGAATTGGCTGAAAGATATAACATAAAATTCCTTTATATAGATTTTAGAGTAGGCTTTAGAGAAGGACAAGCCAAAGCAAGAGAACTAGGCTTATACA
>USEM01000022.1 GCA_900553695.1 uncultured Clostridium sp.
ATGGCTTTACTCAGAAAGGGATTAATGAACAAGAACAGTGGAAAGCTTTTAAAAAATACATGGAAGACTTTTCATACTTAGATGAAAAGGAAGTTCCAGAATTAGTATTATGGGAAAAATATTTAGTATATGCTACAGCATTTGGAATAGCCGACAAAGTGTTAAAACAATTAAAAGTAAAATATCCAGAACTAAATAATCAAGATACAATTAGCAACATGGTATTGTTTAATGCTATGTACAATGCAAATGGACTTAATGCAAACTTTATAAATTCAATAAGTACATCAACTTCAAGAATGTATTCAAGTACATATTCATCAGGATCAGGTTCTGGTGGTGGCTTCTCTGGAGGAGGAGGCTTTGGCGGCCGGTGGAGGTGGCCGGAGGCGGAAGATAACAAAATATACCTTAAAAAGGCGAGTTTATCAAACTCACCTTTTTGTACTACAAGGATAAAAAATATATTTCCAAAAACTACTTGACAAGAAAATACAAAATGATATATATTAGTTGTGTAAATTATTCTAATTAAAAATAAAGCACATTGAAAAGTAAATAGAAAAGTAAAAAGCAAAGTCTGTTTGCAAAAGCTGTTATTCCAATGTGCGAAAAGAAAACAGAATAATTTGCAAGAGAACAAAGCAAAATAACAATAGGAAAAAAACAAAAAAACATAAGAAGGAGGAAATAAGAAAATGCAAAATAGAAACAAAGGTATAACACTAGTTGCACTAATAATAACAATAGTAGTAATGCTAATATTAGTAGCAGTAAGTGTGAATGTAATAATAAAAAGTAACTTAATAGGTACAGCTGAAAAAACGGTAGATAAATACAAAACCGCATCAGAAGAAGAAGCAAATGGCGGAACAATAGAAATAAATGGTAAGGAATATGCTTCAATAGAGGATTATATAGAATCAACCAAACCATTACCAAATATAGAAGCAGGAGTAAGAGCAGAAACAAATTCTAATTATAAGGGTGCAACTATACCAAAAGGATTTACAGTATCTGGAATAAAATCAGAACAAACAATAGAAGGTGGGTTAGTAATATACGATATTCCAGAAGGAATAACACCAGACTGGTCAAACCCAGATAGTGTAAAAACAAAATATAACCAATTTGTATGGATACCAGTAGAAGTAAAATCAACAGATACTGAAAACAGTATAGCAAGCTTTTATAGGTCAGAATGGACTGCAAATGCATCAACAGGAGGAGAAAGAACAACAGGACTAAGTACAGATTACACAGAGCCAGATTCAACTAATGATACAACAGATAAAACAGGCATAGTAGATCAAATAACAGAATTAACAAAAAGTATATATAAACATGGAGGATTCTATATAGGCAGATATGAAGCAGGAAGTAAAACCCCAAGAACTAGTTCATCAGGAGTTACAGAGATAGGAATAAAACAAGATATGTACCCATATATTTATGTAAAATGGGGAGATAGTATGAGTAGCATAGGAACAACAGGAGCAGTATATTTATCAAATAGTTTATATAATACAAATGAATATGGAGCAACCAGTATGCTATGTACAGGAGCCTGTTGGGATAGTATGCTAGATTTTATAAAAGATTCAAAACATAGTGTAACAGATAGCACTAAATGGGGAAATTATAAAAATTCAGAAACATTTGAAATTACTAGAGGGTCTTACGCAGTTTATGACACAAGCAATTATACTCTTGGAAGTTTTAACAATGTTGGAAGTAAATATTCAAAAATGAAAGATACATCTATTTTACTAACCACAGGAGCAACAGAAAGAAACTGCAGTAAAAACATATATGATGTAGCAGGAAATTGCTGGGAATGGACCACAGAGTCTGTTTCTTCAGGCTATCGAGTTAGCAGGGGCCGGCCTTTGCTACGACCTTGGTTCTCGCTTTCCAGCGAGCACTCGTCGCGGCATCCTCTCTCCTTCGGACAGCGGCAATAGCTTTTCTTTCCGTTCTGCACTTTATGTATCACTGTAGGCTTGCAGGCGATAAAATAATTAAATATGTAAATTGAGTGTTAAAAATCTAACTGTGTAAATTGTGTTAATCTAACTGTGCAATTCAAATATTTTTGAATTGCACAGTTTTTTGCTTAAGTTATTATCACATTTCTTTCAAACTCACCTTTTTGTACTTTAAATGGACTTGAAAAGTATATAAATTTAATGTATAATAATAAGGTATGAAAAAGAGGTGCTTTTATGGGAAAAGATAATAACAATGAAAATGAAAACAAAGAATTAATTAAAAAATTAAAGGAATTATTTAAAGATAAAGAAATTGATGATGAAGATTTTAAAAGCATGAAGAAAGTTAATGCAAAAAAAAGATTACATAAATGTGATAAATTTGCAAATTTAAAGGAAATGATTAATCTATCTGCTCAAAAACATGGCGACAAACCAGCATTTAGATTTAAAACAGATAAACCAGGAGAATTTAGAAACATTACATTTAATGAATTCTTAAACGATATTAATGCGCTTGGAACTAAACTTATTAACATGGGACTATCAGATAAAAGAATAGCAATTATATCTGATAATAGATACGAGTGGGCTTTAGCATATATGGCTATAGCTTGTGGAACAGGTGTAGTTGTTCCATTAGACAAAATGTTACCAGCAAATGAATTAGAAGCTTTAATAATTCGTTCAGGAGTTGAAGCAATATTTTATTCAAGTAAATATGATGAAGTAATGCAAGATATTAGAAATAGAAAAACCACAGACTTAAGATATTATATATCAATGGACTTAGAAAAAAGAGAAAATGGAGTGTATTCACAAAAAGAACTTGTAAAGGCTGGTAAAGAATTAATAGAAAAAGGAAATAGAAAGTTTTTAGATGCTAAAATAAACAATGAAGCAATGGGTTTCATGTTATTTACATCAGGAACAACAGCTATGTCAAAAGCCGTAATGCTATCACACAAAAATATTGCATCAAATCTTATGGATATTGCAAAAGTTTTAAACTTAGATGAAAGAGATACTTTGCTTTCATTCTTACCTTTACACCATACATTTGAGTGTACAGTTGGTTTCCTATATCCAATATCAAGAGGTGCAAGTATAGCATACTGTGAAGGAATAAGACATATTGCAAATAATATAAAAGAGTATCAAATAACAGCAATGATTTCAGTACCAGCATTATATGAAAGCATATATAAAAGACTTATGAAAAATATTGAGAAAAAAGGAAAACTTCCAGAAGTAGAAAAGATGATTAAACTTACAAATATGTTTTCAAAAGTTGGAATTGATATAAAAAGAGTTGTATTTAAAGATATAATTGATGGACTTGGAGGAAAAATAAGACTACTTGTAAATGGAGCAGCAGCACTTTCTCCAGAAGTTGAAAAAGGATTTAACGACTTAGGAATAACAACAGTACAAGGTTACGGTTTAACAGAAACATCACCAGTTATTTCAGCAGGAACAGATTTTGAGCAAAGAATTGGTTCAGTTGGAAAAGTATTTCCAAGTGTAAAACTTAAAATAGTAGATAAAGATGAAAACGGAATTGGAGAAATACATGTAAAAGCTCCAACAGTAATGCTTGGATATTATCAAAACGAAGAAGCCACAAAAGAGGTATTAGACAAAGGTTGGTTTAATACAGGGGATTTAGGTTATGTAGATAAAAAAGGTTTTCTATTCCTTTGTGGAAGAAAGAAAAGTGTAATAGTTTTAAAAAATGGAAAAAATGTATTTCCAGAAGAAATTGAAACAGTTATAAATAAAATAGAGGGAGTAAAGGAAAGTTTTGTTTATGGTCAAGCAGAAGAGGATGACAAAATAGATTTAAAGGTTTGTGCAAAAATAGTTTATGATAAAGAACTTATGAAAGAAACTTATAATGCCCAAACAGAAGAAGAAATCTATAATGTGTTATGGGATAAAATTAAGGAAATCAACAAAACAATGCCAGAGTACAAATATGTAAAAAGAATTACTGTAACAGAAGAAGAGTTAGTAAAAACAACAACTCAAAAGATAAAAAGACACGAAGAAATGAAAAAAATACAAAAAAATGCATAAATTTCAACAAAAAGTCTTGATTTTTTTGCAAAAATGTAGTATAAATATAAGTGATGTATTTAATAATATGAAGTATAAGGGGAAGTAATAATGAAATTAGGAAAGAAAGAATTAATAATTAGTATAGTTATGTTAATTGTATTTATAATAATTGGATTGAATTTTTCTGTTTTTGCAACAAGCACATCAATTCATTTTAATTTAGCAGGAAATAATTCAAATAATAATAGTAATACTATACCACAAAATAACGTTATACCACAAAACAATACTATTGAGAAAGATCAAGAAAGACCACAAAATAATACAGTAATACCAACAAATAATACAACTAATACAAACAATTCGTCAACAAAGGATGTACCAAACACAGGTCTAGAGGATGCACCTTGGTTAATAATTGCAGTATGTGGAGTTTCAGCAATATTTGCATATAAAAAGATTAAAGAATATAATCAAATTTAATAAATTTAAATAGATAGCTTTTAGCTATCTATTTTTTTGCCTTAATTACTAACCTTTTTTTATTCTTATTATTACAAGTAAGTAGAGTGATTTCTTTTATTTTTTTGTTTTGCCTTGTGCAAGATGTATCTGATGGAACAATTTCAAATTTATCATAAACCGTGTATAAAACACTGTTTCCACTTAAATTATAAAGCCTGATAGTATCTCCAATTTCCAAGAGATTTAAATTACTAAATAGTGTATCATTATCAAAGTTGTGCCCAGCAATACACAAGTTTCCATAGCCATTTAAAGTATTTCCAGCAAATTTACATGGAGCAATTTCTAGAAATTCATCAGTAATTTTAGAAAGAATAGGGTATCTTAAGTTAATTTTATCAATTTCTATAATACCCAAAATATCAGCAGTATCACCAGTTTCAGAGATTACACTGGGTACCGCTATAGGTTTGTTTTCTGCATACAATTTTTGAATGTCATACACTGTTAATATTTTATTTGCAACATTTTCTTTCTTAGAAATTTTAAAGTAACGCCACAAATAGTAACCAATAAAAGCCATAAGAAAAAAGAGAGCAAGTATAAAAATATATTTGTAAACTTTCTTTTTACTTTTTATATATTCATCATATTTTTTAAAGTTATCACTTAAATTTTCAGGATATATTATCTGGTTCATATAAATAAGTATGTGTAAAACATTGCAAAACATGCTTGCAATATTTTTCCAACAAAATATGGTTTTATAGATATTTTTGCTTTAGAGCTAATACTTAAAACTTGTAACAGTACCGAAAAACCGCCAAAACCAAGTACAAAAGAACAAAGCATTGCTTTTAATTTAAAGCTACAAACATTAAGTGTTGTAATATAAAATAGACCATTTGTAACTTCTAAAAAACCAGCAAGAAAGCTCATACTAAGGTAATCTGGAATATGAAAAATACTCAAAAAATTTGCAATAATGTGTAACACATTGCTTGTGCTAAGCATTGAAATTATAATTGAAAATAGTACAACAAAACCACCTATCATTAAAACAGTATTTATTGAACTTATAATACTTTTAGACAAAACTTCTCCAAGATTTGAAAATGATAGAGTAGAAGGAGAGGAGATGCACTCAGAATTTCTATATTTTCGTTCTTTAGATTTTCCCCACCATCTAAATAAAAAGCCAACGGTAAGTGTACTTAAAACATGTATACCAAATAAAATTATGCCTAATGAAAAGTCATAAAACATACCAACGCCAACAGTTCCGACAATAAATAGGGGACCTGAGTTATTTGTAAAGGCAAGTAACCTTTCGGCTTCAATATTTGTGCATAATTTTTGCTCTTTTAAATTTGAAACGATTTTTGCACCAACAGGGTAACCACTAATTATTCCCATCATCAAAGCAAATGCTCCAGCACCAGGTACATTAAAGATTGGGCGCATAAGTTTGTTTAAAGCTTTTCCTAAAACAGTAACAATATTTGTATACCCTAAAAGTTCTGTGGCAATAAAAAAAGGAAGAAGAGAGGGTAATACAGAATTCGCCCAAAGACTAAGCCCAGATTTGGCAGCTGCTAAGTTACTTTTGGAAAACAAAAGCAAGCATAATATAAAAACACAAATAAAAGTAGGTAAGATTAATGATTTTATTTTAATAATCATACATTTAAACATAAAAGAGCTCCTTTGTCTAATATATATTAGACAAACTTAAAAAAATGCATTTTAGGAATTAAATTCCTAAAATGCGTTTTGCTCTTTCAATATCTTCAGTGTTGGCTTGGCGAACACCCTTTAAAGGATATTCTAAGCCTAAATCTTCCCATTTATAAACTCCTAGAGTATGGTAAGGGTTAAGTTCAATTTTTTCTACAGTTTTTAGCGTTTGCAAAAATTCTTTTAAACGAATTAAGTCATTTTCATCATCAGTAATTCCTGGTATTATAACTTGTCTTATCCACATTTTTATACCATTTTCGCTTAAATAGTTTGCAAATTCTAATTCTAATTTATTAGAAAAACCAACTAAGTCTTTACATTTTTCATCATCAATATGTTTTATATCTAATAAAACTAAATCTGTTAAACTTAAAACTTGTTTTACTTCAGGTGTTAAAGGAAACATACCTGAAGTATCAAGTGCTGTGTGGTATCCTAGTTTTTTTAGCTCTGTAAATAGTGCTATTAAAAATTTTGGCTGTAATAAAGGTTCACCACCTGTTACTGTAACTCCACCTTTAGAAAATTTAATATAATCACTATATTTTTGTATATCTTGAACTAGCTCTGAAACCTTTTTAGGTGTGCCAATTGTAGTATCCCAAGTATCTCTATTATGGCAATACTTGCATCTCAAATGGCAACCTTGAAGAAATATTACATATCTAATTCCTGGGCCATCAACAGTTCCAAAGGTTTCAATTGAATGAATTTTTCCAGTTAAATCCTCCATAAAAACTCCTTTATATTCTATCTTGAATTGTACGGTTTATTACATCTAATTGTTGTTCACGTGTTAATTTTACAAAGTTTACAGCATATCCAGAAACTCTTATTGTAAGCTGAGGATAGTTTTCTGGGTGTTCCATAGCATCTAAAAGTAAAGCTCTATCAAAAACATTAACATTTATGTGTTGGCTACGTTTTTCAAAATATCCATCAAGTAAGGCTGTTAAGTTTGTAATTCTTGTATCTTCATCTCCACCTAATGCACGAGGAGTTATAGCAAATGTGTAAGATATACCATCTTCTGCATATACATAAGGTAATTTTGCTATTGTATTTAAAACTGCAAGTGCACCATGTGTGTCTCTACCATGTAGAGGGTTTGCACCAGGTCCAAATGGAGCGCCACTACGTCTTCCATCAGGTGTGTTACCAGTGCTTTTTCCATAAACTACGTTAGATGTTATTGTTAAGATTGATAGAGTAGGTTTAGAATCTCTGTATGTTTTTTGCTTTCTTAATTTGTTAATAAATCTTTTCATAATATCAATTGCAATGTCATCAACTCTATTATCATCATTACCATATTTAGGGAAGTCGCCTTCAACTTGGTAATCAACAGCTAAACCAGTTTCATCTCTAATAACTTTTACTTTAGCATATTTAATAGCTGAAAGTGAATCTGCAACAACAGAAAGACCAGCAATTCCACATGCCATTGTTCTTAAAATATTTTGGTCATGTAAAGCCATTTCTAGTTTCTCATAAGAATATTTATCATGCATAAAGTGAATGATGTTTAGAGCATTTATATATACTCTTGCAACCCAATCCATCATGTTATCAAATTTTTCCATAACTTCGTCATAATCTAGATATTCAGAACGTATTGGTTCAAATTTTGAAGCAACTTGTTTACCTGTTAATTCATCTCTACCACCATTTATTGCATATAATAATGTTTTGGCTAAGTTACATCTAGCACCAAAGAATTGCATTTGTTTACCAGTTCTCATAGCTGAAACACAGCATGCAATAGAGTAGTCGTCTCCCCAGAATTCTCTCATTAAATCATCATTTTCGTATTGAATAGAAGATGTTTCAATAGAAAGCTTTGTACAATATCTTTTAAATCCTTCAGGTAATCTTGTAGACCATAAAACTGTCATATTTGGTTCTGGAGCAGGTCCTAAGTTTACTAAAGAATGTAACATTCTAAATGAGTTCTTTGTAACTAATGTTCTTCCATCAATTCCCATACCACCAATACCTTCAGTAACCCAAACAGGGTCTCCACTGAATAGTTCGTTATATTCAGGTGTTCTTAAAAATCTTATTAATCTTAATTTCATAACAAAGTGATCCATAAGTTCTTGAGCTTCTTCTTCTGTTAGTGTTCCGTTTTTTAAGTCTCTCTCAATATAAATATCTAAGAAAGTAGAAGTTCTACCTAAACTCATTGCAGCACCATTTTGTTCTTTGGTTGAACCTAAGTAACCAAAGTATAGCCATTGTATAGCTTCTTTAGCATTTGAAGCAGGGCGAGAGATATCAAAACCATAAGATGCAGCCATTTCTTTTAATTCGTTTAATGCATCTATTTGGTCATGAACTTCTTCTCTGTCTCTAACAGTTTCAGTATATATTGAAGGAACTTCTAAAGATTGCATAACTTCTTGTTTTTCTTGAATTAAAGCATCAATACCATATAGGGCAATTCTTCTGTAATCTCCAATAATTCTTCCTCTACCATATCCATCAGGTAGACCAGTAATAATATGTGAACTTCTTGCAGCTCTAATTTCTGGTGTGTATGCTGCGAAAACACCATCATTATGTGTTCTTCTAAAGTGTTTGAATATTTTCTCAACTTCATCAGATAATTTAACATCAATAGCAGCACAAGATTTTTCTACAATACGTATACCACCATTTGGCATAATAGCCCTTTTAAGAGGTTCATCAGTTTGTAGACCTACTATTTGCTCTAAATCTTTATCAATATATCCTGCAGGGTGACTTGTAATTGTAGAAACAGTAGAAGCATCAACAGCAAGAACGCCACCTTTAGATTCTTTTTCCTTTTTATATAAATCTAAAATAATATTCCAAAGCTTTTGTGTTCTTTCAGTTGGACCTGCTAAGAAACTAGCATCTCCTTCATAAGGTGTGTAGTTGTTTTGAATAAAACTTCTAACATTAATACAATGTCTCCATTCGCCACCTGTAAAATCTTTCCATTCATCAAAATTCATAAATACATCAACTCCTTTTTTCAATTACATATAATATCATACAAATAAACTCAATACAATAATTTTTTGCAAAATTTGAAAGAATATGCAAAGTTTCAAATAATAAGATAAAAAGAAGGGAGCAGCAGAAATTACTCTGCTACTCCCAAGAGGTACTACTCAGTCGTCATCGTCGTCTCCACCGTTGTGATACAGCTGACGGTCATTGGCGCTACCATCATTGATACGATAGTCGCCATCACCGGTTACATAACCGATTTTGTGGCCATTGCCGTCATAGACATCCCCATTCCGGGAATAACCCTTAGGGTAGTCACTACGGAAGTCGCGGCTGTCTTTGTATGCCATGATAACATACCCCTTTCTAAAATTATTGGTAATATTTAACTACCGTGTATACATTATAACATGGTAAACATAATTTGTCAACTACTATCATATAAAATACTAGTATATTATATTGAATAATTTAGTATATTTTGATATAATGGTTAAGGTGATATTTATGAATAACATAATAAAGCTAGATAATAACTACTATTTCGAACTATGTGATGAACTTAATAGAAAAGCTATTAATATACAAGATTTAAAATTAAGAAATATAAGAAAACATAAATGCTTAGAATTTAATGTGGATTTTAAAGAAATTGAGAGAAATGAATATAGAAAAATTTTAAGAAATCTTTTAAAACTAAAAAAATATCAAAATATAAAGCAAAGTAAAAATTTTGGAAATAAATTAGGTTATATTATTAATTATGATAATATCAACACGGAGCAAACTCAGTTTATTCAAGCAATTAATGCTATTTTTTATAAAACAAGATATGAGAGATATAATTATATTTATGATACAGTTTGTAAATATTTAGATGGTTTTTTCTATGGGAAAAATTTATGTGAGTTTGAAAACAATAAATGTGGAGAAAAAAGAAATACAACTTCTACTTGTGGATGTTGTAGGCATGGAAAGATAAGGAAACTTGGACCTTTAACAAAACTTGTACAATGCGAATATTTAAAAAAAGACTTTACTTGTGGAGCAAAGTGTATTAGTTGTAAGCTGTTTACATGTGATTATTTAAAGAAAAAAGGCATAAATTTTAAAATTAAAGATATTTTATTATTAGATACTTTTTTTAATCCTGTACAAAAGTATTACATAAAAACTATGGTATATACACCAAAAGAAAAAATAATTAAAAGATTAATGGTTACTTAAAAAAAGAGTGGAATTAATTTTCCATTCTTATTTTTCAATATTTATAATATCTTGAATGTTGCAATTAAAAATAGAGCAAAGTTTTTCCATTTCTTCTAGAGTTAATTGTTTAACTTCACTAAAATATATTGCATTTATTCTTTTATAATTCCAATTTGTAAGCTGTTGCAATTTATATCTACTAATATTATTATCTTTCATTAACTTTTGGATAGTTATTTGAATCATTGTTACCACCTGTATATAATTATATTTACTAGCAGTAAAAAAAACTAGACATATGTTATCTAATAGCATATTATGTACAGGTTTTGGCTTAAAATACATGAAATTGCCCTAAAAAACTTGTCAAATTAATGAAAAAATAGTATAATAGAATTGATGTTTAATTTTTAAAGAATAAAGGGGTAGTAAAAAATGGAAGATTTATCTAATTTAAAAGTTTTAATTAGTGAAGAAGAATTAAATAAAAGGGCACAAGAATTAGCTGATCAAATCTACAAGGATTATAATGGACAAGAAGTTACTTTTATTTGTATTCTAAAAGGTTCAATTTTCTTCACAGTTGAATTATCAAAGAGAATGAAAAGTGATGTTAACTTTGAATTTATTAGGGTTTCAAGTTATCATGGACAAAACAGCACAGGTGTTATTGAGATGAAAGTTGAATTGCAAGGAGATATAAAAGATAAAGATGTAATTATTATTGAAGACATTATAGACACAGGTAGAACTTTATCTTATTTAACAGAATACTTAAAGAGCAAAGGACCAAGAAGCTTAAAAATATGCTCATTACTAGATAAAAAAGAAAGAAGAGAATGTAAAATGGAAGCTGATTATGTTGGCTTTGATATTCCAGATGTATTTGTTCTAGGATATGGCTTAGATGTTGATGAAAAATATAGAAATCTTCCATATATAGGATATTTTGAAAATGTTTAATATAGAAGCAGAAATTAAAAAACTCCCATCAAAACCGGGAGTTTATATTATGAGAGACAAAAACGATGCTATTATTTATGTAGGTAAAGCTGTGTCACTTAAAAATAGGGTGTCGCAGTACTTTAGAAAAACAAATAAAACAGTAAGAATACAAAGAATGGTTTCATTAATAGATCATTTTGAGTATATTGTTGTAGATAATGAGGCAGAGGCTTTAATACTAGAATGTAATCTTATAAAAAAGAACATGCCAAAGTTTAATGTACTTTTGAAGGATGATAAAGCTTATCCATATATAAAAATAGATGTAAAATCAGATTACCCAAATGTGTTTTACACAAGAAGCATAAAAAACGACGGAGCAAAGTATTTTGGACCATATGCAAACCCATATGCTGCAAAAGAAATGATAAACTTTATAAAAGAGAGATTTCAAATACGTCAATGCAAAGTGTTTAAATCTAATAAAAGAGCATGTTTGAATTATCATATAAAAAGATGCTTAGCACCATGTGTTAATTATGTTTCAAAAGAAGAATATAGAAAGCAAATAGATCAAATTATAATGCTATTAGAAGGAAAAACCGAAAGCATTATAAAAAACTTGGAAAATGAAATGAAAAAGGCAGCTGAAAAACAAGATTATGAAACGGCTGCAAAACTAAGAGATAGAATTTCAGCAATTGAACATTTCTCACAAGAGCAAAAGGTTTCAAACATTAATGAAAAATCAATAGATGTAATTGGTGTATTCAAAAATGAAATTGATTGTGTAGTAGAAATTTTCTTTGTAAGAAATAGCAAAATGATAGGAAGAGAGCATTACTTCTTAAGTAATATGGCTGATGAGAATATTAGCAATATACTTTCAGATTTTGTAAAACAATATTATCTTCAAAAAGAAGAACTTCCAAGTAAAATAATGATGCAAGAAGATATTGAAGATAAAGAAATTATAGAAAGAATATTAACAGAAAAATCAGGCAAAAAAGTAGAATTTAAAACACCACAAAAAGGTGAAAAACTAAGATTTGTAGAGATGGCAGTTAATAATGCAAAAATAACTCTAGAAAACAAAACAAAGGAAAAACACGACTTGGTTTTAGGCTTAAAACAAACATTAAATTTAGAAAAATTACCAAGAAAAATTGAATGCTTTGATATTTCAAACTTGGCAGGAGACTACATGGTAGCAGGCATGTGTGTGGCAATAGATGGTGTGATAAAAAAGAATTTAAGCAGAAGGTTTAAAATTAAAACAGTGTTTACACAAGATGACCCAAGGTGTACAGAAGAAGTTGTAACAAGAAGATTAAAACATTCTATCGAAAACCCAAAAGGTGGCTTTGGAGAATTACCAAATGTGATTTTTGCAGATGGTGGAATAACTCAAATAAGAGCAATTAAAAGGGCTACAGCAAAGTATAACTTGCAAATTCCAGTTTTTGGAATGGTGAAGGACGATAAACATTCAACTAAAAATTTAATAGATGAAGAAAGGCATGTTATAACTTTAACAGAAGAACAAATGAATTTTGTAACAAGAATGCAAGACGAGGTTCATAATGTTGCAATAGAATATAACAGAAAGTTAAGAGAAAAAGAAGCAACAAAATCTGAATTAGATAATATTCCAGGAATTGGAGAAAAGAAAAAACAAGAGTTATTAAAAGCATTTGGAAGCATTCAAGGAATAAAAAAGGCGAGCATAGAAGAAATAACAAAAATAAAAGGAATAAATGCTGATTTAGCAAGAAATATCAAAGAATTTTTAGATTAAAAATTATCATATTTGTACTATTTTAAGAATATATTTTTAATATGGGACAAGGAGGTACAAATATGATAGATGTTGCAGATACAAATTTTTGGAATGAGAAATTCGAGGAGAAAGAAGAAAAACATAAATTAACTTTTGCAAACAAAATAATAATGGTAGGTTTAATTTTATTTGGAGTTTGTACAACAATAAATACAGTACTAATATATACATTTTTTAATCTACTAAATAAATTATAAGGGAGAGATTGTAATTGAACATAGCAACAAATTGGAAAGATTATGAAATATTAGATATGGCAAATGGAGAAAAACTAGAACGTTGGGGAGGTTATACATTAATTAGACCAGACCCACAAATAATTTGGAAAAATCAAAGTTTTCCAGCTAAATGGAAGAAAGCGAATGCTACATATACAAGAAGTAAAACAGGTGGAGGCGCATGGAGTTATAAAACAAAATTACCTTCAGCTTGGCAAGTTAAATACAAAAATTTAGTATTTAATATAAAACCAATGGGATTTAAACATACAGGGCTATTCCCAGAGCAAGCTGTTAATTGGGACTGGATGATTGATAAAATAAAATCTGCTAAACGCTCCATAAAGGTTTTAAACCTATTTGCATATACAGGTGGAGCAACGGTAGCATGCCTTTCAGCAGGTGCTGCTGTATGCCATGTAGATAGCTCAAAAGGAATGGTTGCATGGGCAAAGGAAAATGTAAATTCATCTGGCTTACAAGATAAACAAATTCGTTATATTGTAGATGATGTTGTAAAATTTGTTCAAAGAGAAATAAGAAGGGGCAACACTTATGATGCAATTATAATGGATCCACCATCTTATGGCAGAGGAACATCAGGCGAAGTATGGCAATTTGAAAGTAACATTTCAGACTTAGTTGAACTATGTACAAAAGTACTAAGTAAAGATCCATTATTTTTCTTAATAAATTCATACACAACAGGTATATCAGGTGAGGTATTAAGCAATATTCTAAAGCTTAATATGAAGAAATATAAAGGCAAAATATCAGCAGGAGAGATAGGTTTGCCAATGAGCAACTCAAACTTAGTTTTACCTTGTGGAATTTATGGAAGATGGGAAAAGTAACATTATGTAAATTTATGAAAAGGTCAAAATCCTATATGAAAATTTTTTTCAAAGTTTTCATATAGGATTTTTTGCGTTTCATATAATTTTTAAACTTTTTCTAAAAATCTAGTGTAAAATAACATCATAGAAACCGAAGCGAGTTAAGAGGTGGTTAAATGGTAGAAACAATTTGTAATAAATTGACTTCAAGAATTAGAAAAGAAATGCCAGATATTAATGATGAAAGAGCAGAAGTAATAAATTATGGTTTGCAATTAATAATTGGAGAAATACCAAAATTAATTATAATAATAACAATTGCATACATACTGAAGGTGCTGGACTTATCAATTTTAGTATTAATTCTATTGCTTCCATATAGGACAGTTTCGGGAGGAGTTCATTTGCAAAGTCATCTAGGATGCATAGTTGCAACATCTGTTTTCTATATAGGAAATGCAGTATTAAGTAAATATATTGTACTAACAAAAACAGTTGAATATATAATAACAGGAATTGTGTGGATGTTTTCAATGATAATGATTAAATTATATGCGCCAGCAGATACAGAAGAGGTTCCAATTTTGAGAAAAAAAGAGCGAACAACAAAAAAGATATTATCATATATAGTTATGACATTATCTCTAATAGCTTCATTAATAATTAAAAATACTGTAATTTCAAATTTATTACTATTTGGTGTATTATTTCAAACAGTCGCAATAACAAGGTTAATGTATAAAATAACAGGAAATAAATATGGTTATGAAGAGTATATAAAAATTAATGGCGCAAAATAAAATCGCATAAATATTTGAAAGAAAAGGGGGGATTATCTATGACAAAATTATTAGCAAAATTAGCAGAAAAATATGCTAAAAGTACAAATACAGCATGTTTTGTATGGCTAGCTTGGCATCAACCTAAAATGCCAGCATCTTTAGTAAAAAAAGATTAATTTAAATAAAATATGGCCTAGAGGTAGGAATCTAGGCTATATTTTAATTATAAATCTCGAATTGTTGTGTAAAGAACATATCGTTTTTAGTGGTGTATAAATCTAAGTTGGTATTTTTCTTTAAATATTTTCTGACTTCCCACAAACCTAAACCATGGTTTTGATGATTTTCACCATCAGTTTTAGAAGTGTAACCTTTTTCAAAAATTCTATCTACATTAACATCTTTATTGGTATATGTATTTTGTATAATAACTAAAGTTCTATTTCTATGATTTTTATCAGCTCTAAAAGATACATTTACAATTTTCTTATCACATTTAGAGGCAGCTTCCAAAGCATTATCAAAAAGAATACCTAAGATTCTAGTAAGCTCATATGTTTTAATATTTAGGTTACTTAAATCTGTCATTACTTCATAGTTAAGCTTAATATGGTCTTTTTCAGCCTTTCCAAGTTTATCAGCAAGAATGCTATATATAGCTGGATTATTAACAAGTTCAGGGTTAAGAACAGCTAAGTTATTATTAATTTGGCATTCTTCTAGTAGGTCTTTATAATATGTTTTTAAACCATCAATGTTATTTGTTGAAAGATAACCACCAATTGCTTGAACAATATTATTAAAGTCATGTTTAAAACCTCTAATGTTATCATGTAAAGTATTTAACGTTTTATTATACATTTTTTCTTCTTCTAATTCTTGAGTTGTTTTTTCAAGTTTATTTGTTCTATATAAACTGTACAAACTAATAAGAAAATATAGAAGTAGTAAAGCTAAAGACATAAATATTAGATTATTAGGTATATAGTCTGTGTATAAGTATTCAATATATGCCTGAATAGCAATTGCAACTATTCCGACTAGGAAATTAATTATTAATGTATTATAAGTATATGAATCAAATCTATCTAGTAAGGTAATATGCCAATCTAATTTCTTGAAAATTTGATATATAGCAAATAATAAAATATATAAATTAAATGAATAAATTATCTTATATATTGGAATGACAAATAGAACTGTAGAATGTAGTTTCAAAATACTAGAGTACAATAAAACTAAAGGAGTTCCAGTACAAAACATTATTATATAGAAGGTGATTTCTGAAAAAATTGCTTTTAATGCATTTGTTTTTAATATAAAATATACTAAAACTGGAAAAAGCATTAAGTTTATAAAAGTATTATAGGGATTAGGAATAAAATATGATGTTAAAATCGCAAGTAAAGAATTACATAAAACATATTGAATTCTTTGAGTTTTTGAGCACGAAATATTCAATATTGTTGTAAATAACAAAAAGGTCAAATATATTTCAAGAAAAATCATTGGTACACTTATAATATTCATTAATATTTCATTTTCATTTGTTAACGCATTCCAAATTGTTTGTAAAAGTTCCATATTTAAAAACCTCCAAAAGTTTATTTTTATATTTAGCACCTATAAAACAGGTTACATTATGGTCAAAAAAAATTGTGTTTTCATTAGCCGTTAAGTTAGCAATATTATTAACATTTATAATATAACTTTTATGACATCTAATAAAATTGTCTGGCAGGCAACTTTCGATTTTTGAAAAAGAACTATATATTTCATAGTTCCTGTTTGCAGTACAGAAAATAAGCTTCATACCATCTTTTTTTATATAATTAATATCATTTGCATTAATAATAGTATTACGATCAATTTTTACAAATTTTTTTCCAATATTTTTTCTATCTTCAACTAAACGGAGGATAGTTTCTTCCAGACGTTCATCACAAACAGGCTTAGAAAGATAATCAAATGTTTTATATTTATAAGCCATTAGAGCATACTCTAGATGACCAGTTGAAAAGATAATATAAACATCTTTATTCTTTTTTCGAACAGCATTTGCAATATCAAAACCGGTTATTGAAGCTTTTAGATTTATATCAAGAATTAAAACATCAACTTTATTCGTACTTACATAATTTAAAACGTCATTAGCAACTGTTGACTGGAACGATATTTCAGCAGAAATATCATTCCTAAAAAAAATTCCTTCTAATGATTTTGCTAGCCTATTTAAAATTTGAAGATTATCATCACATAATACAAAACTTATCATATGAAAACTCCTTATTAACAATTTTAAATACAATTTTTAAATATTCTAGACTAAACACTAAAAAAATTCAATTACCAAGTATAATATACTCCATCATTTCCAAAATGTCAACAAAAAAACACTAAATTTTTATAAAATGAAATCTATAAGTAAATATCAACAAAAAGACGTGAAACACTGTATTTCAAAAGGAAACAGGAACATCGATGCAAGACAAAAAACGACATTATTAGACAAAACATATCCATAAAGACAATACAGAAGAAGAAAATATGTATAATTTTTAAAAATAATTCATATTTATAATTATAATAAAAAATTAAGGAGTGTGAATATGAAAAAGAAACCTTTACTTATTTTAAGTGGGATTATAATTTTATTAGTACTAATTTTATTCTTAGTGAATAAAACAAATGAAGGAAAAATTATTCAAACAAGTAATGGAACTGTACTTAGCAACAAAAAGATAGGCTGGGGAATAAGAAGAAACGATAATCATGAACAGCCAGATTTAGGCGCAACAAATAAGAAACTTATAGACGAAAACGATGATATAGCAATGGGAAATAACAATGAAAAATATGTTTATTTAACATTTGATGAAGGCTATGAAGCTCGGATACACACCACAAATTTTAGACACTTTAAAATCAAACAACGTAAAAGCAGCATTCTTCATAACAGGTCACTATTTAAACACTCAAAGTGACTTAGTAAAAAGAATGATAGACGAAGGGCATATTGTTGGAAACCACACAGTAAACCACCCAAGCATGCCAGATTTAACAAATGATAAATTAAAAGAAGAAATAACAAAACTACATATGGCAGTATTTGAAAAATTCAATTATGAAATGAAATATCTAAGACCACCCAAAGGAGAATTTAGCCAAAGAACACTAGAACTTACAAAATCTCTTGGTTATACAACAGTTATGTGGAGCTTTGCATATGATGATTGGGACGAAAACAAACAAGGCAGAGAAGAATATGCAAAAACAAAAATCCTATCAAACACACACAATGGTGCAGTAATACTACTGCACGCAAACTCAAAAGACAATGCAAATATATTAGATGAAGTTATTAAAGAAATACAAAAGCAAGGGTATGAGTTTAAAACATTAGATGAATTTAAAAGATAAAATATTTGTTATGGCTCAAACATAATTTAATAAAATAGAGATTATATAAATTTAAAAATCGTTTGTCGAAAAAAGTAAAAATTTGACGAACGATTTTTGTTGCAATTTATGTGTTTGTGTGGTATATTAATTACATTGTAATTATAATCTTTGACCAAATTTCTAGAGGGTCAAACCAAAGTTCAAAATATGATTTTATCTAAAAATTTTTTATCGAAAAAAT
>USEM01000023.1 GCA_900553695.1 uncultured Clostridium sp.
AACACTTAATCAATTTGGAAGCGATTTAAGTAAGCTTGCAAAAGAAGGAAAATTAGACCCCGTTATAGGTAGAAAGGTTGAAATTGAAAGAATAATACAAGTACTTTCAAGAAGAACAAAAAACAACCCATGCCTAATTGGTGAACCAGGCGTTGGAAAAACAGCAATAATTGAAGGACTAGCTCAAAAAATAGTTCAAGGAGAAGTTCCGGAAAATCTTAAAGAAAAAAGAGTGGTAACACTTGATATATCAGGTATGGTAGCAGGTGCTAAATACAGAGGAGATTTCGAAGAAAGAATAAAAAAAGCATTAAAAGAAGTTAAAAAAGTTGGAGATGTAATTATCTTTATAGATGAAATTCATACAATAGTAGGTGCAGGAGCTGCAGAAGGTGCAATAGATGCAGCAAATATTCTAAAACCACTTTTAGCAAGAGGAGAAATTCAAATAATTGGTGCAACAACTTTAAATGAATATAGAAAATATATTGAAAAAGATAGTGCACTTGAAAGAAGATTTCAACCAATAACAGTTGAAGAACCTTCTGAAGAAGATACAATAAACATATTAAAAGGGCTAAGAGATAAATATGAAGCACATCATAATGTAAAAATTACAGATGAAGCAATAAAGGCAGCAACCTTGCTATCTGCAAGGTACATTAACGATAGATTTTTGCCAGATAAAGCAATAGATTTAATTGATGAAGCGGCTTCAAGAGCCAAATTAAAAACATTTACAGAACCAAAACTTATAAAAACAATTGAAGAAAATATTGAAAAAATCATTTCTGAAAAAGATGAAGCAATTACAACACAAGACTTTGAAAAGGCTGCAGAATTAAGAGATTTAGAAAGAAGAGAAATACAAAAATTAGAGAAAGAAAAGCAAAAATGGAAGGATAAAACAAGTAAAAATATAAAACAAATTGGAGAAGAAGAAATAGCAGAAGTAATAAGTAGCTGGACTGGAATTCCAACTCAAAAAATATCTCAAGATGAAAATGAAAGATTAAAAAACTTAGAAGATGCACTTCATAAAAGGGTAATTGGTCAAAACGAGGCAGTAAAAGCTATTTCAAAGGCAATTAAAAGAAGTAGAGTTGGGCTTCAAGATCCAAATAGACCAATAGGTTCATTTATGTTTTTAGGACCAACAGGTGTTGGAAAAACAGAACTTTCAAAGGCACTTGCAGAAAGCTTATTTGGAGATGAAAATTCAATGATAAGGGTTGACATGTCTGAATATATGGAAGCACATTCAACTTCGAAAATGATAGGCTCACCTCCAGGATATGTTGGTTTTGATGAAGCAGGAGGACTAACAGAAAAGGTTAGAAGAAAGCCATATTCAGTAATTCTTTTTGATGAAATTGAAAAAGCACACCCAGATGTATTAAATATGCTTTTGCAAATTTTAGATGATGGAAGACTTACAGATTCTCATGGTAGAGTTGTGAATTTTAAAAACACAGTAATAATAATGACATCAAATATAGGGGCAAGGCTAATTACAGATAAAAAAACATTAGGTTTTGTATCTAAAGAAAACGAGCAAGAACAAATAGAATACGAGAAAACAAAAAAAGAAGTTCTAGCAGAATTAAAAAAGCAGTTTAGACCAGAATTTATAAACCGTATTGATGAAATTATAGTATTCCATAAGCTAACATCAGAAGAAATTAAAAAAATTGCAGATATTATGCTAAAACAAATACAAAATAGACTTGAAGAAAAGGGCATTACTTTAGAAATAGATGAAAAAGCAAAAGAGTTTATTACCAAGAAAGGTACAGACTCTGGCTATGGAGCAAGACCTCTTAGAAGAACAATACAAACAATGGTAGAAGACAAAATTGCAGAAGAAATAATTGAAGGCAATTTAAAAACAGGAGACAAAGCAATAATTACAGAACGCGACGAAAAATTAGTTGTGGAAAAAACATAGGTAAAATGTGGATAAAAAATCCACATTTTACAAATTTTATACATAAAGGAATGTGAATAATGAAAAATAGGCAAACAAAACTTATAGTGAATATAAGTGCAATGGAAGAAAACTATAAAGAAATACAAAGACTTCAACCAAACAAAAAGATATTACCAGTTTTAAAAGCTGGAGGATATGGAATAGGCTTAGAGGGAATAGAAGCTTTTGTAAAAAGATTAAATATAGATACTATTGGAACAGCAATAGTAGATGAAGGAATCGTTTTAAGAGATGAACTAGGCTTTGATGGAGAAATAATAGTACTTAACCAACCATCTATGGAGGAAATTCAAAACATAGTTGAATATAATTTAACAGTGGGCTGTTGCTATATAGATTTTATAAAAGCATTAAACAAACAAGCAAAACTATTAAATAAAAAGGCAAAAATTCATATTGAAGTAGAAACAGGAATGGGAAGAACAGGTATTCAAAAAGAACATTTAGATGAACTTTTAAAAGAACTTGAAAATTTGGAAAATATTGAAGCCCAAGGAATATTTACACATTTTGCAACAAGTGATGTTGATCTAGATTACACTAAACACCAAATAGAAGAATTTGAAAAAGCTATTCAAAAGATTACTAAACATATAAAAAATATAAAATATATCCATTGTGGAAACAGTAGTGCAGTAATACAAATAAAAGACTTGCCAGGAAATATGATAAGACCCGGAATAATGCTATATGGTTATTTACCAGATGAAAGTTTAAAAGGAAAGGTAAACTTAAAACCTAGTTGTGTTCTAAAAAGCAAGATATCATTTATAAAAGAAGTTGAAAAGGATACAAGCATAAGCTATGGCAGAACATTTATAACAAAGAGAAAATCAGTTATAGCAAATGTACCAATAGGGTATGCAGATGGAATAAGAAGGTCATTAAGCAATAATGGCTACGTTATAGTAGATGGAATGAAAGCTCCAATAGTTGGGAGAGTTTGCATGGATAGCTTCATGATAGATGTTACAGATGTTCCAAATGTAAAAATTGGAGACGAAATTTTCATTTGGGATAATGATAAAATTACACTTGATGAAATTGCAAAACAATGTGGAACAATAAATTATGAGATTTTATCAACAATATCAAACAGAGTAGTAAGAGAAATTGTGTGAATTGACAAATTTATGTAAACGTGATAGAATTATATTATTCCATTTTAGAAAGGAGCGATTGTTTTGTCAATCAAACAGAACATTGCTGAAGCAAGAGAAGAAATAAAAGAACTTGCATCGCGGATTTATTTCCATGAAGGAGTAATTCAGAAGGAAAAGGAAAAAGTGAGTGAGCTCGAAGAAAAAATCAAACTTTTGACAACACGTAAGTCAGAATTGGCACAGGTTGTCTTGAAGAAAATGCAGTGTGAACATGAATGGGTACTCAGAAAAATTCAAGAGGATGAGGAAGTGCTGGTGAGCCTTTATAACGAAAAGAAAGAAAGGGAAGATAGCATTTCTGATATTGAAAAAAACACTAACGAGTATCTGAAAGAACAGACTTCCATTTTGGTAACAGCCTTTTTGGACTACATGGGATCACACATGGAGGAGTTTGGAACAGATATAACCAAAAATTTTGTGGTTAAAGAAATCACAGAGAAAGAATGGAAAATGTATGGAGGTGTTGCACTTCCGACAGGCAATGTTGGCATTTACGACGAAAGTCAAAAATGCTTTGTTGCAACAACCATTGATGGTGACCCCTGTTTTGATGAAAAACTGTATGATATTCTCTGCGACTGCTATGATCATGCAATCTGCAAGTATACCCAAAGGTTCACTAATTATCTTTTGAACTTCAAAGTTTGGTTTTTTGCATCCTTGCAAAAAGAGTATTGTTTTGAAGATTCTTTTAAGTTGACAATTAACAATCCTCATTTTACACTTGAATTGGTGTAAGATGAACAAAAGCAAAAGGTAGTTTTATTTTTAAAACTACCCTTTGTTTTTTTTAAAAAGATATAGTGTTTTAAATTAATTTATAGTATAATCAATATAGAAAGTTAATGAAAACAAATATGAAGGAGTAAATAGATATGTTTAATAGCAAATATGGTATACCAAGTGAAACAATGATGAAAAATTTTAAAATATCAAAAATAATATCAATTATATGCAGTATTATAGGGTTAATTTTATCATTACTTGGTTTAGTAGCAGGCCTACAAAGCATTGGAACACCTGGCTTCGGAGGTATAGGTGTGATATTTATACTACCTTCAGTTATTGCACTACTTGTAATTTTATTTGATTTTTTAATAACATTAGGTAAAGTTAAAAAAGGACTAATATATTCTTGTATTAATAGCATAATTAAAATTGGTATTATGATATGCTTTATTCCAAACACAATCAGTGAATACAAATATGAAATGGAATTTGGAGCATCTAATTTTGAATTTGATATAATTGTAATTGTTGCATTAATAATAGTTACAATTCCATCTATTCTAAATTCAATTAAATTAGTTAATGTAAAAAAGAAATAACTATACGATTTATCCCCCTGCTGACAATGTTTCTACCTTACGAAACAGATATAAAGTATATTAATAACAAATAGTAAAAATTATATAGGAGAAAAAAATGGAAACAAATGTTAACCAATATGGTTTATTAGAATTAAATAATAGCAGAATAATGATAAATAAGGAAATGCTAGATAGATTAATAAAACTGGCTAAAAAAACAATTGATACTCAAGGTGAGCAAATGTGTATTTTTTATGGAGAAGAATTATTAAGCAAAGTACCTGACAATAGTCAGACTCAAACAAGTAGCTCTAGAAAAGTTGTTTGCAATATACACACTCATTTAATTTCCTAGCATTATGAGTTCTCCACAAAACATACAAAAACCAACTAAACGGTAATGAAGATTTTGTAAGATAAATTAAAAGTTAATTAAAGACAATGCCATATAAGCATTGTTTTTATCATTTAACGTCACATTAGTGCGACGATTTTACCCTTTGGAGCGGGTAAGCTACAGCTTACGAACTACAGCGCTCTCTTTCTAAAAACATTATATATGAATCATGATTAAAATTCAATGGGAGTATATGAAAAAAATAATGTTTATGATATACTAAATATAAAATAAAGGAGGTAAAAAATGGATGTCTTATTAATAATTTTATTTATACTACAATTAATATTTAATATATATTTTTTAATAAAGTCTATAAAATCAAAAGATAATAGAAACTGGCTAATATTATTTTCAATCAATATATCATCTATAATAAGTGTTGTATTGGTCGGGTTCTACGCTTTATCTAATCAATATTTAGGTAGGGATGGTCTTGGATATTTAGTAATATGTTTTTTTGTATTATGTGCTTATTTATTTTTATTAATTGTTAATTCTATTTTTAAAATTATTGAAGTTAGAAAAAATAAGAAGCAAAATATTATTCCAAAGACATTAGAAAGAAATATTAAAAACAAAGCAATAACAATTCCTTTGATATTAATAACTTTATTAACTTTGTTTCTTTGTGTATTTGATTATTCAAAGTATGTTATACAACAAAGAGGAGAATTAAATACATATAATAATGTTAAAAAGAAAGAAATTAATAAAATGGCTAGTTTCTTAAATGATAAATATAATATAAATATTCAAGAAAGCGATTGTATTTATTATCGTGAACAAGATTATACTAGACATTCAGATATTTTGGGTAATGGTTCTACATACAATATTCCTTATATAACTGTATTCAAAAACAATAACGAACTAATTACTGTTGTTGATAGAAAAGGTTTTATTTCTGATAATAGGCAATTAAGAGATTTAAATGATATTTTGATAAATTACTATTATCAAAAGACAGGAATAAAATTTGATTACATTGAATTTAATAAATCATATGGCGGTAGTTGGAGCGGAAATGATAATATTATTAATGCGGTTCTACAAACAAAATTTAACACATTGATTACTGATAAAAATATAGAACAATTTTTAGAATATATTTTACAAGAATCAGATTTATCTATTTCATTTTACATTAAGGATAATAGTGAAAATAATATAGAAACATTAAAATATAATATAACAAATGAATTAGAATATTTAAGAGAGTATGATAATATTGAAATTGTAAAGGTTTATGGTTATGTCGGACAACTAGATATTAAACATGATGAAATAGAATTTCCAAATGAACATAGATATTATGGAAATTCAAGTGATGATTATTATGATGGATACAAATTTGGATGTTATTATATTGATACTACTTCCAATAACTTTACTTTTTCATTAAGTATGGATTTAAATAGGGGTTATACTACTGGAACAGGAGAATCAATCAATGGCTGGAAATATCACGTGATAAATTAATAATTTTTATGTACAAAGGGTATGGGAATCCCCATGTATGAATTTATACGGGAGTACAAATTCAGTGCTGGCTAGCTAGACATATATTTTATTCCCATATTCAAAAAAACCAAAAAGAGGATTAAATTATTTTGATAATTTTTTCCTCTTTTTGGTCGTCAGTAGATACTCTTACATAAACACCACATCTCATAGTTTTCCTCCTTTCTGTGATAAGAGAACTTTTAAAGTTTTATATAAAATAACAACTTACGAACTTTAATTAGTCCGTAAGTTGATTTCAAATGGAGCGGGTAGAGGGAATCGAACCCTCGCTACCAGGTCGGAAGCATGGAATTCTACCACTAAATTATACCCGCAACTAATATAATTTTATCATATAAAATAAAAAAGTCAAGAATATTTGTTGAAAAACAAAAGTCAATATGATAAAATAATTGATGATAAAAAAGCATAGGAGGAAGTTTATGAAAAGTGAAAAAGGTGTAACTCTAATAATAACAATAATGACAGTGCTTTTATTAATGATACTTGTTGGTTTACTAGTCACAAATGGTATGCAAACATTTAAAGATTCTAAGGTTATAAAATTTCAAAGTTATATGAAGATAATTCAAAAAGAAGTTGATGTAATGGTAGAAGAACAAACGGATTACACTACAGTAGGTTCAACATTAACAGAATCACAATTAGCAAAAATTCAAACAATTGTTAAAGCAGGAGGATGTTATACAAAAGAGGCAGACTTAGCAAATGCAAAGTGGAGATATTTTTCAACAGATGACATATCAACATTATTTGGTATTTCTAATGTATCAGATGATATTGTTGTAAATTTTGCTAATAGAGATGTAGTAAGCTTAAAAGGAATTGAAAAAAATGGAGTTACTCACTATTCTGAATACACTCTATAGAATAGAAGGGAAAAGTTTATGGGAAAAATAGTTTTATTAGATGATTTAACAATAAATCAAATAGCAGCAGGAGAAGTTATAGAAAGACCAGCATCAGTAGTAAAAGAATTAGTTGAAAATGCAATTGATGCAGGAGCAACAAGTGTAAGCATAGAAGTTAAAAATGGTGGAATTAAACAAATTAAAGTTATAGATAATGGTTCAGGAATTTCAAAAGACGATTTGGAATTTGCTTTTGAAAGACATGCAACAAGCAAAATAAGAACAGCTGAAGACCTAGAAACTGTTAAATCTATGGGGTTTAGAGGAGAGGCTTTAGCTAGTATTGCAGCAATTGCACATGTAGAATTAGTAACAAAAACAGAAGAAGATTTTACTGGAAGCAAAATAGTTCTAGAAGGTGGAGATGTTTTAGAAAAAGAAGAAACAGGAGCTGGAAAAGGAACAACAATTACAATAACAGACCTTTTCTATAACACACCTGTAAGATATAAATTCTTAAAAAAAGATTACACAGAACTTCGGATATATAGAAGATACTGTTACAAGAATAGCACTTGCTAACCCAGGTGTTGCAATTAGATTATCAAATGAAAACAAAACTTTAGTTAAAACAAATGGAAATGGAGATTTAAAAACAGTAATATATAGTTTATATGGAAAGGAAACAACAGATGGGTTAATCGAAGTTGAATACATGTATGAAGATATAAAAGTTACTGGAGTAATTGGAAAGCCGGAAATTGCAAGAAGCAATAGGTCTTACCAAATGTTTTTTGTAAATAAAAGATTCATAAAAGATAAGACATTGCAAGCCAGTGCAGAACAGGCTTTTAAAGGCCTATTACCAATAGGAAAATTTGGATTTTTAGTTCTAAATCTTGAAATGGATCCAAAGAAAATTGATGTAAATGTTCACCCAACAAAACTTGAAATTAGATTTCAAGAAGAACAAAAAGTTTTCAAAGCAGTATATCATGCAATAAGAGAAGGCTTACTAAAAGGAGATTTAGTAAAAAATACAGAAAAAGAACAAGAAAGCCCAATTGAAGTTAACAACCCAAAACCAGTTCAAGCAATAACGATGGAGCAAACACCTGTGGCTGTTAAAACAGAAGTGAACAAAGAAAAACCAACAATAGATATGGGAGTAACTCAAAAATTCGAACCAATAATAGAAGAACCAAAAGAAGAAAAAAGCTCAAAAGGAACAGGTCTTTTTGGATTATTTAAAAAGAAGGAAGAAATAGAGAAAAACGTTGAAAACAATGCAATAGAAGAAATATTCGCATATAAAAACAACGGACCGTACATACCAACTGAAGAGAAGAAAACTGAGGAAGAAAATACTAAATCAAACTTAGATTTTGAAAAAATGTATAGTCAAACATTTGGAGTAAAAAAAGAAGAAGATAATCAAGATGCTGAAAAAGTTACTGAATACAAATATGCTGATGCAAAAAATCTTTCTGTATTTGAAGAAAAGGAAGAATACAAAAATGTTCCAGCATATACATACAGAGGAGCTGTTTTTTCAACATACTTAATAATTGAAATGGGAAATGAAATGTACATTATAGACCAACATGCAGCGCATGAAAGAGTATTGTACGAAGAAATAAAAAAGAATTATTACCAAACAGCAGAAAAAGAATCACAAATAATGCTTTTGCCAGATATTATTAATTTATCACATAAAGAAAAAGCAATAGTAAAAGAGAATGTGGATCTATTTAAAAAAGCAGGATTTATGATAGAAGAATTTGGAGAAAATGCCATAAGATTAATTGGGGTTCCATCAATTTGTATGGATATGGATACAAAAGAGCTATTCTTAGAAATTCTAGACACAATAGATACTGTTGCAATAACAGCAAAACAAGAAAAAGAAGATAGATTTATAGCAACAATAGCATGTAAAGCAGCTGTAAAAGCTAATATGGATTTAAGTAAAGAAGAAGTAGATAACCTAATGAAAAAATTGCTAGTTCTACCAAACCCATTTACATGCCCACATGGAAGACCAACAGCAATAAAAATGAGTAAAATAGATTTAGAAAAGAAGTTTAATAGAAGAAAGTAGGAATAACATTGAAACCAATTGTGTATGTGATTGGAGGACCAACTGCTTCAGGCAAATCTAAGCTTGCAGTTGAACTTGCAAAGAAGGTAAATGGTGAAATAATCTCAGCAGATTCTATGCAAATATATAAAGAAATGAACATAGGCACAGCAAAAGTAAATAAGGAAGAAATGCAAGGAGTACAGCATTACTTAGTAGACTTTGTATCTCCAGATGAAAGATATAGCGTTTCTAATTTTAAGAAAGATGCTGAAAAAGCAATAGAGGAAATACTTGAAAAAGGAAAAACACCAATAGTAGTTGGTGGAACAGGTTTATACATAGATAGTTTAATATATGGAATTGAGTTTCAAAATGAAGAAGTAGACTTAGAATATAGAGAAAAATTAAACAAGATTGCAGACGAGAAAGGCTTAGAAAGTCTATATAAAAAGGCACAAGAAATTGACCCAGAAGCAATGAAGAAAATAAGCATAAATGATAGAAAAAGAATTATAAGGGTTTTAGAAATATACCATAAAACAGGAAAAACAAAAACTGAACAGGAATTACAATCAAGAAAAAATGAAGTAAAGTATGAGTATAAAGTATTTGCAATTACAATGGATAGAGAAAAGCTGTATGAAAGAATTGAAAAAAGAATAGATTTCATGATAGAACAAGGGCTAATAGAAGAGGTAAAACAAATTTTAGAAAAATACCATACATTCCCTACAGCAATGCAAGGTTTAGGATATAAAGAAGTAGGGGAATATTTGGAAGGCTCTTGCACAAAAGAAGAAATGATAGAAAAAATAAAAAAAGAAACAAGGCATTATGCTAAAAGACAATTAACATGGTTTAGAAAAAATAAAGAAACAATCTGGCTAGATGGAGAGAAATCTACAGATGAAAATGTTTCAATAATACTTGGACTTTAAAAGATAAAGGGGTGAATGCTAAAGAATGGCAAAGCTTAAAGAAAAACAAAAGAAAAAAGTTGCTAAAAAAGATATAAAAAAATCAAACAAGAAAAATGTTAAAGCAAATAAAATAAAACAGCATATTACGCAAGTTGTTACGTTATCAGTAATAATATTTGCTGTTATTTTCTGTGCATACAAAATAATTAAACTTGCCATCAAACCAACAGATTCATTCCTAATAGAACAAGGAAAAGTAGAACAAGCAGAGAGTGTAATTGGATATGTAATTCGAGATGAAAAAGTAATACAAATGCCAGACGAAAGCAAGAAGATGATTCAAATAAAAAATGAAGGAGAAAGAGTTTCAGTTGGTGAGGAAGTATTTAGATATGAAGCAACAAATGAAGAAGAACTAAACTCAAAAATTAAAGATTTAAACAACCAAATACAAACAGCAATGGAAGGACAAGTGGAACTTCCATCTAGTGATATTAAAGCACTTGAAAAACAAATAGAAAGCAAAATAAATGGAATTAAAGATAAAAACAATTTACAAGATATAAAAGAATATAAATCAGACATTAATGGATATATTACAAAAAAGGCAAAAATAGCGGGAGAACTTAGTCCATCAGGAGCATATATAAATAATTTAATAAATGAAAGAATAAGTTTGGAAAAGCAATTAAAAAACAACTCAAAGTATGAAAAGGCAACAATAGGTGGAATAGTTTCATACAGAGTTGATGGATTAGAAAGTAAATTAACACCAGAAAGTTTTAAGGAAATTACAAAAGAAAGCTTAGAAGGTTTAAACTTAACAACAGGCCAAATAGTTACAACAAGCGAAACAATGGGAAAGATTATTAACAATTTTGAATGCTATATTGCAGTTGTAACAAATTCAAATTCAGCTAAAAATGCAAGTGTTGGAGATAAAGTAAAACTTCGGACTATCTGCAAATCAAACAATTCCAGCAACTATAGCACATATAAAACAAGAAGATAAAGACACTTTATTAATATTTAAAATCACACAAAGTGTGGAATATTTAACAAGTTATAGGAAAATTTCATTAGATATTATCTGGTGGGAAGAAAATGGACTAAGAGTTCCAAACTCAAGCATAATATTTGAAAATGGACTTAGCTATGTAATAAGAACAAAATCAGGTTTGCTAGATAAAATACTTGTTAAAGTAATAAAAGACAACAATAATTATAGTATTATAACGAACTATTCAACATCAGAATTAAAAGAAATGGGACATAGCATGGAAGATATAAAAGGCATGAAAAAGATCAGCATTTATGATGAAATACTTGCTGACCCAGACATAGAAGAAGTAAGTAAAAAGCTAAACTAAAAACAAGGTAATTCCTTTATTTAAAGGGATTACTTTTTGTTTTATCCTAGGGTGTTTAAAGTCTTTTCTTACCATATTTAGTAAAACTTGCCCTTTTCTGTATCCATGAATAACAACAACCTCTTGAATATCTTCTGGTAAAGTTTCGAATAATTTATCTAAATAATATTCGGCTTCTAAAAGCTCCATATCATGCAAATCAATAGTAACTCTTTTATCATCTGGAATTAATAAATCGTCTAACATGTTTCCCTCCAATAAAAATATTATACCACAAATAGAGAAGGTTGTCATGCCTGTGGACTTTACTTTTTGAGAAAATAATGATAAAATTATTAAGGCTCGAATATGATTAATTAGGAGATGAAAATGGAAAGCATATATAAAGAGTTAATTAAAACAATTGGTAAAGATAGAGTTTTAATAAATGAACCTATGTCTAAGCATACTTCATTTAGAATTGGTGGACCTGCAGACTTGTTTATTAAAGTAAATGACGTTGATGAATTAAATTGCGTTTTAAAAATTGCTAAGGAAAACAATATAGCCATAACATGTATAGGAAATGGCTCTAATACTTTGGTAAAAGACAAAGGAATAAGAGGCATTACTATAAAATTGAATTTTACAGATATTAATGTAAATGGCGATATAATTGAAGTTGGAAGCGGTGTAGCAATTCCTGTTTTAGCAAAAGTGGCTTATGATAATTCTTTAACAGGTTTAGAATTTGCTTCAGGCATACCAGGAACTATAGGCGGTGCAATTGCTATGAATGCTGGTGCGTATGGCGGCGAGTTTGGAAATATTGTTGTTTCTACAAAGTATATGGACGAGAATTTGGAAGTACATACAATTACTAAAGAAGAACAAGAATTTTCATATAGACATAGCTTCTTTAGTACAGGAAAAAACATTATTATATCTACAATAATAAAACTTGAAAAAGGAAACAAAGAGGAAATTAAAGAAAAAATGCAAGATGATGCCAGCAGAAGGAAAGAAAAACAACCATTAAATTTCCCAAGTGCAGGAAGTGTTTTTAAAAGAAAAAGTGAATATATTCCAGCACAAATTATAGACAAATGTGGCTTAAAGGGATATAATATTAATGATGCTTATGTATCAAAGTTACATGCAGGGTTTATAGTAAACAAAGGAAATGCAACAGCAGATGATGTTCTTAAATTAATTGAGCATATAAAAAAAATTGTAAAAGAAAAATATAAAGTAGATTTAGAATTAGAAATAAAGGTAATAGGTGAGTAAAATGAGAAGCTTTTTTAGTTGGCTGAAAAACAGCACAAAAATTAAAAGATGGATATTTTTAATGTTAATAGGAATGGTACTAGCATGCTTTGGCTTTGCACAAATACTAGTTTCAGACACATTACTATTAACAGATATTGTTAAGATAATTGCAACATTTGTGGCAGGAATAACACTATTTATTGTTGGATTAGTTTTTATACAAAAAAGAACACTAGAACTTGCAGTTTTGCAAGATGCAAATAGTATAAAAGAACTTGGAGATACAAAAGATAGAGGACCTAAAGTTGTTGTAATTGGTGGAGGAGTTGGACTAACAAAAATATTAGAGGGACTTAAAAATTATACAAATAATTTAACTGCAATAGTAACAATTTCAAGCTATGGTAATAAAAAGAAAAGAAAACCAACAAATAATATAAGAAATAGTATAATAGCTTTAGCTCAGCATAGCGATGAAATGTCTAAACTTATGAATTTACCTATTGGAACAGGAACATTTGGAGATGTGTATCTAGATTCAATGGAAAAAATAAGTAAAGACTTTGCAGAAGGCATTCAAAAAAGTAACAATGTCTTATCAATGGTTGGAAAAGTTCTTCCAGCAACATTAGACGAAATGAGAATTTGTGTTGAACTAGAAGATGGAACAGTTATAGAAGAAAAGGAAAAAATCGCAGAAATCACAACAGATAGAGTTACAAAAATTAATAGAGTATTTATAAAACCAACAAACTGTAGAACAGCACCTGGAATTGTTGAAGCAATAAAATCTGCAGATGCAATAGTTATAGCACCAGGTTCATTATATACAGAAGTAATACCTAATTTATTAATAAAAAATGTTGCAAAAACGATTAGAGAAAGCAAAGCTTATAAAATCTATGTATCAAACATAATGACTGAAAATGGACACACTGATGATTATGCATTATCTGACCACATAAAGGCAATTACAGAACATGCAGGCGCAGATATTATAGATTACTGTATTTGCGATAATGGAGATATAGTACCAGAAATACTTAGAAAATACAATAAATCAGGAGCAAGCTTGGTAGATGTTGACAAGCAAAATATTAAAGGTACAAATATTATAAGAGCAGATGTATCATGTACAGAAGGAGAATACATTAGACATAACCCAGATTTAATTGCAAAACAAATAATAGAAATAATAGTAAATGACTTGAAATTTAAAGATAAAAATACAAATGAACAATTTGTATTACTTAACGCAAAATTAAAAGAAACAAAGAAAAAACTAAAACTTAAAAGAAAGCCAAAACAAAAACATGCAAAAATAGTAAGAGGAAAGAGTAAATTTAGTAGCAAATATCAAGATAGAATTGAATCTATAAGAGAAAGTGAAAAAACAACAAACATAAATAAAAAAATACATGAAAAAGCAAAGAAAATGACAGAAGAAGCAGAAAAAAAAGAAAAAGAAAAATTCTTAAAAGAATTAAAAAAATAATAAGTGGGGTTAGTACAAATGAAATTAAGTAAAGCACAATTAGATTTAAAAGATGGAATAACTAAAGAATGGCTTATAACAAATGGAATAGGTGGGTATGGATCTTCAACAGTATTAGGAATTAATACAAGAAAGTACCATGGGCTATTAGTAGCCCCACTTACTCCACCTGCAAGAAGACATGTAATATTATCAAAAGTAGATGAAAGTATTGAAATAGAAGGAACAAAATACAATTTGTATTCAAACATATGTAAAAACTATATATCAGATGGATATAAATATCAAGAGTCTTTTGAAAAGGAATATATGCCAGTTTTTACATACAAAGTTAATGATCTAAAAATTACAAAAATTATATGCATGGAATATGGAAAAAATACAGTATGCGTGTTATATAAAATTCAAAATGATGGACCAAAAGCAAAACTTACTGTTACACCAATTGTAAATTTTAGAGATTTCCATACAATGAGTACTAACCATGAATTCAAAATAAAACAGGATATAAAGAGCAGTAAAGTAAAGCTAGTAATAGATGAATATAGCAATTATCCTGTATATTTTTATATGCCAAATGGAAATTATATAGAACATTTTAATGATACATTTAGAAATATGTACTATTTAGAGGAAGAAAAAAGAGGGTTCTTCCCAGAGGAAAACCTTGCAGTTCCTGGAAGATATGAAATTGAAATAGAAGAAAATTCGCGGAAAAGAAATAAGCTTTATATGTTCTTTAGAAGAAAATATTGAAGAGATAGATGTAAAAAAAGTAATAAACAAAGAAATAACAAGAATTAATGAATTAATGTATAAATCTGAATTTATTGAACCAAAAGAAGATTTAACAAAAGTTTCAAAAGAAAGACTAGAAGAAACAAACATTTTAAGATATTTTGCAATAGCAACAGATAACTTTATTGTGTATAGACCAAGCTTTGGTTATCATACAATAATTGCAGGTTATCCATGGTTTTTGGATTGGGGAAGAGATGCATTAATTTCATTTGAAGGTTTATTATTAATGCAAAAAAAATATAAATATGCAAAAGATATTTTATTAACTTTAACTAGAGATATAAAATTTGGCCTTGTTCCAAATGGATATTCAGGTTATGATAATAGACCTTTGTATAATAGTGTAGATAGCTCATTATTGCTATTCGAGCAAGTAGAAAAATACATACAATATACTGGGGATTTCAACTTTGTAAAAAAGAATATATATAAAAAGATGAAATCAATAATAGAAAACTATTGTGAAGGTATAGACTTAGATGATAATAATATATTTTTAGATAAAGACGGATTAATTTTTTCAGGAACAGAAAATACACAAAACACTTGGATGGACGCAAAATATGGAAATCATTGCTTTACTCCAAGAAATGGAAAAGCAGTTGAAATAAATAGTTTGTGGTATAATAGTTTGAAAATAATAGAAAGTTTAAGCAAAAAGTTTGGAGAAAAAGAACAAGCCAAAAAGTATGCAGAACTAGCCGAAAAGTGTAAAAAATCATTTGAAGAAAAATTTTACAATGCAAAAAGAAAATGTTTGTATGATGTATTAGGAGACAATAAAATAAGACCAAATCAGCTATTTAGCATATCATTAACATATCCAGTATTAGAACCAAATTCAGAACAAGCAAAAAACATGATGGAAACAGTAGAGAAAAAACTTTTAAACAAATATGGTTTAAAAACATTAGCAAAAGGCGAAAAAGGCTATGTAGATGTATATGAAGGAGATGGTTTTAGAAGAGATTCTAGCTACCACCAAGGTATAACATGGCCATGGCTATTAGGTCTTTACTATAATGGCTTAAAAAATATGATAAAAAATGAAAAAGATAAAAAACAAAGAGAAACTTTAAAATTAAAACTTAAAGATTTTAAAGAAAAAACAAAAACTACATTTATTAAAGATATGATGGAAAGAGGCTGTTTAGGGCAAATAAGTGAGATTTACGATTCGAAACCACCATATTCTCCAAAAGGAACAATAGCACAAAGTTGGAGTGTAGCCGAAGTTTTTAGAATAATATATGGAAGGGACTAAAAATGAGAATATTAGGAATAGACCCAGGTTATGCAATAACAGGGTATAGCATAATAGATTATGTAGGAAATAAATTCAAATTAATAGATTCTGGAGCAGTGCTTACAAAAGCCGGAGTATCATTTCCTCTAAGACTTACAAAAATATTTGATGATATAAGTATGATAATAGATGAATATAAGCCAGATGCAATATCAGTAGAAGAGCTATTTTTCAACAATAACCAAAAAACAGCTATAAATGTTGCACAAGCAAGAGGAATAATACTAACAGTTGGGTGCAAGAAAAATGTACCAACATATGAATATACTCCACTTCAAATAAAACAAGCAGTAGCAGGCTATGGAAGAGCAGATAAAACACAAGTACAAAAGATGGTAAAAACAATTCTAAATGTAGAAAATTTACCAAAATTAGATGATACAACAGATAGTATGGCAGCTGCAATATGCCATGCACATTCAGCAAAATTCTCACAAAAACTATAAGGAGACTAACATGACTATTGAAGAGTTGGAAAAAATTTTAAGAACAGGTAATTTAGATAGTATTTACCTTTTATATGGTGAAGAACAATATTTACTTGAGCAAACAGTGAAGAAAATTAAAAAGAATTTTGGCGAGCTAGTAAATGGTATTAACTATATCCAAATGGACGAGAAAAATATTGAAACACTTATCTCAGATATTGAAACACCAGCATTTGGATATCCTAAAAAGCTAATAATTGTAAAAAATTCAGGGCTATTTAAAAAAGAAGCCAGAGGCAAAAAGAAAGATGAAAAGCAAACTAAAAAAACAACAAAAGGCACCAGCTTACAAGAAAAAATCGCAAACTATATAGAAGAAAATATTTCAAATATAAAGGAAAGTGTAGTTATAGTCTTTATAGAACAAGAAATAGGCACAAATGATCTTTCAAAAACAATACAAAACCTAGGAACAACATGCAACTTCGAAAAATTAAAACCAATTCAAATAGCAAAAAGAATAAAGGGAATAACTAATGCATACAAAGTAAATATTGATGATAGAACACTAGATTACTTTATAGAAACATGTGGTACAAGCATGCTTACACTAATAAACGAAATTAGAAAATTAATAGAATATGCAGGAGAAAACGGAACAATAACCACAAAAGACATAGATTTATTATCAATAAAAGAACTAGATAGCGTAATATTTGACTTAACAGATAGCTTAGGAAAGAAAGACATAGCAAATGCTCTGCAAATATTAAAAGAGCTATTATATAACAAAGAACCAATACAAAAAATATTAATAACATTATATAATCACCTAAAAAAAATATACTTAACAATGCTTGCAGATGAATACAGAGTAAACATAGCAGAAACCCTAAACCTAAAACCAAACCAGATGTTTTTAACAACAAAATATAAAAAACAAGCAAGCTATTTCAAAAAAGAAGAATTAAGAAATACATTGCAAGCACTAATAGACCTAGACTATAAAACAAAACAAGGGCAACTAGATATAAACGTAGGACTAGAAGCAATATTGTGCATGATTTAAATAAAAAACATAAAAAACTACTTGACAGGAAAATACAAAATGATATATATTAATACT
>USEM01000024.1 GCA_900553695.1 uncultured Clostridium sp.
GATTTTATTGTTTATTTTTCAATGTACTTTCGTTCTCTCTTCAAAATCGAGAACGCCATTTATTGTACCATTTATTTTTAACTTTGTCAACACTTTTTTGTAATATTTTTTAACTTTTTTTGAGCAAAAAAATTAGTAATGTTTGTGTCTACTTTTCTGCCCTTAAATATTACTAATTATATACTATTTATATATAATTTAAGTCTTCACATTTACTAGGTACTTATCTATATTACTACATTTTCTTACCCATGTCAACACTTTTTTCAAAAAAAGTTTAAAAAGTTTTTTGAGCTTTAATTTCTTCTCAAAAAGCCTTTAAGAGGTAAAGTAAAAAACCAGCGAAATGCTGGTTTTTTTAGTTTATTCTTTCTCTACAACTCTTATATGTATATCTTTTAATTGTTGCTCTGTAACTGTGCTTGGTGCTCCCATTAAGGCATCTCTTGCTTTTTTGTTTTTAGGGAATGCTATTACTTCACGTATGTTTGGTTCATCTGCAATTAACATTACCATTCTATCAAAGCCAGGAGCTGCACCTGCGTGTGGTGGTGTTCCATATTGGAATGCATTGTATAAGGCTCCGAATCTCTTTTCAACTTCTTCTTCTGGATATCCTGCTATTTCAAATGCTTTTACCATAATTTCTGGATCATGGTTTCTTACAGCACCTGATGCTACTTCATAACCATTACATACAACATCATATTGATATGCAAGTATTTCTAGTGGGTTCTTTGTTAATAGTGTTTCCATTCCACCTTGTGGCATTGAGAATGGGTTGTGGTTAAAGTCTACAGTTCCTTCGTCTGATAATTCGTACATTGGAAAATCTACTATTAGGCAGAATCTGTAAGAATTCTTTTCCAATAAGTCTAATCTATTTCCAAGTTCTATTCTTAAACCTCCAGCCATTTTTTGAACTTTCTCAAATTCATCTGCTAGTATGAATATACTATCATTTGGTTTAACTCCTATTTCTACAAGTTTTGCTTTTACATCATCTGTTATGTATTTTGCAATGCCTCCAGAAACATTGTTTTCATTATCAAATTTTGCCCAAGCCAAACCTTTTGCTTCTAATTCATCTACTGCAAATTGGGTCATGTTGTCAAAGAATTTTCTTCCTTGTTCTGCGCCGTTTGGTACTATAATTGCTTTTATTGTTTTATCTTTAAAGCCATTAAATTCAGAATCTTTGAAAATCTCTGTTACATCTTGTATTATAAGTGGGTTTCTTAAATCTGGTTTATCCGTTCCGTATTTTTCCATTGACTCTTTATATGGAATTCTTATAAATGGTCCTTCATCAACTTTCCAGTCTGTGAAATGTTTAAATGTTGATGTAAATAGCTCTTCAAGAACTTTAAATACATCTTCTTGTGTTGCAAATGACATTTCAAAATCTATTTGATAGAATTCTCCTGGTGCTCTATCTGCTCTTGGGTCCTCATCTCTAAAGCATGGAGCTATTTGGAAATATCTATTAAAGCCTGATACCATTAATAATTGTTTAAACTGTTGTGGTGCTTGTGGAAGTGCATAAAACTCACCTGGGTGTAGTCTACTTGGTACTAAGAAATCTCTTGCTCCTTCTGGTGATGAGTTTGCTAAAATAGGTGTTTGTATTTCTGCAAATCCCATTTCGTCCATCTTATCTCTTACAAATTTCATTACTTTTGAACGAAGTAATATGTTTTTATGTATTTTATCATTTCTTAAGTCTAAGTATCTATATTCTAGTCTTAAATCTTCTCTAACTGAAGATATATCAATTTTTTCTGAATTTACTTCAAAAGGAAGTACGCTTTTACATTTTCCAAGCATTGTAATTTTTGTTGCTTGTAGTTCAATATCTCCTGTTGGAATTTTGCTGTTTTTGTTGCTTCTTTCTGAAACAACACCTTCTACTGATATTACACATTCTGTTACAAGGTTTTCAGCCTCTTCATGTAAGTTGCTATCGTCACCTATTATTATTTGTGTAATTCCAAATTGATCTCTTAAATCAATAAATTTCATTGCTCCTAAGTTTCTAATTCTTTGTACCCAACCTGCTAGTTTAACAGTTTGTCCTACGTTTGCCATTCTTAATTCGCCACAATTGTGAGTTCTGTACACGTTCATAAATATGCCCCCTATTTAAATATTATTTTTTAACCATTTTATTCTTTCTTCATGAAGTTTTCTTCCAAACTCAATGCCTGGTTTTATGTTGTATTTATTTATAATGTATTCTCCATCAATAGCTTTTAGCATTTTTGTTCCTATTGAATAGAAATCATATTGTTTATCTTTGATTTCGTTTTTATCATTTTCAAAGCTTCTACTTCTATCTGAATACACTACCATTTGTAAGCCTTTTAGCCCTAATGTCGATTTGTCTATTTTTTCTATAAAGCTTACTTTTTTGGCGATTGTCATTTGATTAAAAATTCCACCCTTCATGTGTTCTAAAACAGCTGTTAGCCCCATCTTTTTCCATTCATTTGGAGTCCCTAGTGTTTTACATAAAAGCCTTAAAGGCTCAACTCCTCTTTGTTCATGGTTATAATGATGTGGATACATTTCCTTTGGTGTTCTTCCTTTTCCTAAATCATGTACTAATGTACAAAATCTAATTTTAACATCTTTGGTTATTTTAGCACTATTATCAAGTGCAAGCATTGTATGATTATAGCTATCTCCTTCTGGGTGATATTTAATTGGTTGTATTGCTCCTATTAAATCATACACTTCTTTAAAATGAACATCTAATACTTCTGCTTCTTTTAAAACAGTAAAAAATATAGATGGTTTATCTGCTTCTAAAGCTTTTCTAAATTCTACAAAAACTCTCTCTTTTGATAATGTTGGTAATTCGTCTTTTAGCTTATTCATCATGTTCAATGTTTTTCTAGATACCTTAAAATCTAAAATTGCTGCTATTCTTGCTACTCTATATACTCTTAAAGGATCTTCACTAAAGCGTGAACTTGTTGCTCTAATAATACCACTTTCTAAGTCATCTCGTCCACCAAAAGGGTCTATGATTTCTTTTGTTAGAACATCTTGTGCAATAGAATTAATAGTAATATCTCTTCTTTTCAAATCTTCCTCTATAGTAATTTCTTCACTAGTTTCTATGGCAAATTCCTTATGACCTTTGCCCACTTTTGTTTCCTTCCTAGCCAGTGCGAACTCTTTTCCTTCAAGGTCAAAAACCTCAAAAGACTTTCCTCTTACTCTAGCATTAGGAAAAAGTTTTAGAAATTTTTCAGAAGTAAATCCAGTTATGCAGTAATCTTCATCTTTAATTGGTTTATCTAAAATAGCATCACGTACAGCTCCACCCACTAAATAAGTATTGCCACCATTTTCTTTAATTAGAGTTGCTATTTTTTCAATATCCATTTTACCTCCTAAAATTATTACACTTAATTTTATCGCGATTATGTCCAGATGTCAATACTTGGAAAGAAAAAAATACTCGGATAGTTACTATATTTCTAAAACGCAGAAAAAACGCCACAAGTGTGGCGCCTCGCTAAGGGTACTTAGCTTCAAAGTAGCTTCCCTAAAACTACTTTGAGATATTTAATTAATATATCGCCTGCAAGCTTACAGCTTTATATAAAGTACAGGACGGAACCCGTAGCCAGGATAACCTGGGGTAGGAGTGGTAGGGTTACGACCACTCGCCGGAAGGCTGGAACCATCGTAGCTGTATCCACCGCCCACTGCACTTCGCCAGAATGAACGACAAGACTCTGTAGTCCATTCACAGCAATTTCCTGCAACATCATATATGTTTTTTGAACTGTTTCTTTCTGTGGCTCCTGTTGTTAGTAAGATTTCGTCACCTTTTGTTACTTCTGTACCAGCAGTTGCATTTGCAGTATTCCAAGTATATACTGAATTACTATATACTCCTAGGCTTCCTCTATATATTTTATATGTTTCTGAATTACTATAATTTCCCCAAGTTGTACTATCTGTTACACTATGACTAGAATCTTTTATAAAATCCAGCATACTGTCCCAACTAGCTCCAGTACATAGCATGCTTGTTGCTCCATAATTTGTGTTCGTTTTGCTATATAAGTTATTACACAAGTATACTGCCCCTATACTTACATCTGACATCTTTATGCCCCATATTACCAAGACATATGGATACTTATCTTGCTGTACTACAAATTCTTCCGTTTGGGATGAACTTTTTTGTCTTTCTGTTGTACTTCCTGCTTCATATCGTCCTATATAAAACCCTCCATATTTATATATACTTTTTGTTAATTCTGTTATTTGAACTGTTATTCCATTTGTTTGATCATAATTATTTGTTGTATCATATGAATATGGTTCTGTATAATCTGTACTTAGTCCTGTTGTTCTTTCTCCTCCAGTTGCTGTATTTTCAGCCCATTCTGACCTATAGAAACTTGCTATACTGTTTTCAGTATCTGTTGATTTTACTTCTACTGGTATCCATACAAATTGATTATATGCTGTTTTTACACCATCTGGGTTTGACCAGTCTACTGTTGTTCCTTCTGGTATATCATAAATTACTAATCCTTTATTTATACTTTGTTCAGATTTTATTCCTGATACTGTGAACCCTTTTGGTATCCATGCTGTCTTTCCATCTCTTATATATTTTGTATTTTCAGTTACTCTTTTTCCTGGAAGATTATCCTGCCTTTGTTGTTCCTCAATTCTTCCCAATTCGTCCATTAATTCATCTACTCTTGTCTGTTCTTGAGCTACTTTATCGTTTGTTCCTGCTACTGCTTTTTCAGCACTGCCAAACAAATCTCCTTTTATGGCTAGATTTATACTTACTCCTACTAATATTAACAGAATTATTATAGTTATAATCAATGCTATTAGGGTTATACCTTTGTTTATTTTCATTTTTCATCATTCCCTTTTAATAATTTTATTTCTTGTACTTTAGCAGCCAAACGCAGGAGTTTTGGCGGATGTCCTTGTACAAGCAATAATTTAAAAATGCATATTTGTTTTCTTCTCTATTTTATTTATTCTATAATAAAAAATTACAAATTGCAATACTTTCTGCAATTTGTAATATAAATGTCATATTTCATAAAATATATATTATTTTAACTCTCCTATTAAATCATAATTCTTTACATCTGTTACTTTTACCTTTATCCATGTGTTTTCTAAATTTGGTTTTGTATTTGGAATAAAGATTAGCCCATCTTCTTCTGGTATATCCATATATGTTCTTCCACAATAATATCTTCCATCAAATGTTTTGTTTTCTACAAGCATTTCATATTCGTTTCCTATTTTTTCTTGTAGTTTTTGTTTTGATATTTTTTGTGCTAATGTCATTATTGCATCTAATCTTTTTTGTTTGGTTTTGTAATGTATTTGTTCTGGAAGTTTTGCTGCTGGTGTGCCTTCTTCTTTTGAATATTTAAAGGCTCCTAACTTATCGAAGTTTGCTTCTTCTACAAATTCCATAAGTTTCTCAAAATCTTCTTCTGTTTCTCCTGGGAAACCTACAATTAGAGTTGTTCTTAAAATTGCTTCTGGTATTTCCTTTTTTATTTTTTTTATTATATTTTTGATATTTTCCCCTGTTGTTTTTCTATTCATTCTCTTTAAAACTGGGTCTGATATATGTTGAATTGGAATATCAAAATACTTGCATATCTTATCATTATTTTTTACAGTTTGAATTAATTCATCTGTTATGCTTTCTGGATATGCATAAAGAAAACGTATCCATTTTATTCCATCAATTTTGCTAAGTTCTTGTAAAAGCTCCGCTAGACGTGATTTTCCATATAAATCCATACCATATTTTGTTGTATCTTGTGCAATTACTATTATTTCTTTATAGCCTTTTTCTGCTAAACTTTTTGCTTCTTCTATTATTTTTTCAAAAGGTCTACTTATATATGCTCCTCTAATATATGGAATAGCACAGTATGTGCATCTATTACTACATCCTTCTGCAATTTTTAAATATGTTGTTACATTTCCTGTTGTTATTACTCTATCTAAATAATCAAGTCTTGATGTTTGTAAATCTTGTTCATTGCTGTTTATTAAGTGGTCTATCTTTTCCCATAAATTATCATATTCTTTTATTGAAATAAATAAGTCTACTTCTGGTATTAGTTTTTCAAGTTCCTTTTGGTATCTTTCAACTAAACATCCCATTGCAATTAGATACTTACATGTTCCTTTTTCTTTATACTTTGCCATTTCTAGCATTGTGTCTATCGCTTCTTGCTTAGCACTTTCGATAAAGCCACATGTATTTATTACTATAATTTCCGCTTCGTCTATATTATTTACAATTTTATATTGATGCTCTTTAAATAACCCAATTGCCATTTCTGTATCTACCAAGTTTTTAGTGCATCCTAAAGATATAAATCCTACTTTCATTTCTACTCCTCGCCATATTCGTTGTTGCACATATTTTTTCTTGTCATTTCAAGTAAGTTAAGTTTTGTAAATCCTGCAACTTGAATTTTTGCTCTATCTTTCTTTAATTCTTCTTTTAAAAGTCTTTCTATTCCTTCTATATTTTCTTCCTTGTGCATATCTATATAATCTATTATAATTATTCCACCAATATCTCTTAAACGTAATTGCTTTGCAATTTCTATTGTAGCTTCTTGGTTAACTTTATATATTGTTTCTTCTAAGTCTTTTTTACCTGTATATTTTCCTGTATTTACATCTATTGCTGTTAAGGCTTCTGTTCTATCTATTGTTATAAACCCTCCACATTTAAGCCATAATTTTCTGTTTTCCATTTTTTTTACTTGATTTTCTAGTGAATACATATTAAATAAGTTTTCTTCCTTTAATTCAACTTTTATATTCTTGGTATTTACAAGTAGCTTTTGGACTTCTTCAAATATTGTTTTATCATTTACAATTATTTTTTTCAATCCTCTATCTAAAATATCTATTACTGTCCTTCTAATTAACGCCATATTATCATATACAAGTACTGGTGCAGTTTTTGCTGTATCTATTTTTTTCTTTATTTCTGCCCATTTTTCAAGTAAATCTTTAATATCATTTTTAATGTCCTCCTCTGTTGCATTTTCACTTGATGTTCTTAGTATTGCTCCCGTGTTTTTAGGTAAACAACTTTTTGCTATTCCGAATTAGTTCATTTCTTCTGTCTTCATTTTCAATTTTTTGTGATACTGTTACAATTTCAGTGTCTGGCATTAAAACAACAAATCTTCCTGAAATATTTATATGTGTACTAACCTTTGCACCTTTGTTTGCTGTACCATCTTTTTTTATTTGTATTAGTATTTTATTGCCTTGTTTTAAAATACTTTCTATTGGTTTTAATTCAATGTTAGATTTTGTTATATCTACTTTTGGTAATACATCTTGAGCTTTAATTAGGCTGTGTCTTGTTTCTCCAATATCAATAAATGCAGAACCGCATACCTTTTAAAACATTTACAACTCGTCCTAGATAAATATTTCCTTCTAGTCTTTTTTGGTTTTCATGTTCTTCATGTTTTTCTACTAATATTCCGTTTTCTACTAACATTATTGTTTTTAAATTATCTTGTTTGTTTATAAGTAATTCTAACATTATTGTTTTCCTTTCATATTTTAAAGTTATTTTGCATTATACACATTCATTGCTTTGTCTATGCCATTTTTTAATATATCCAAAACTGCTTCAGCAGCCTTGTTTACGCCCTCTTCTAAAATTGGTTTTTCTTCCTCTGGAATTGGTCCTATAACATAATCTATCATTGTATCTTTATATACTGGGGCACCTATTCCAACTCTTATTCTTGTAAAGTCTTCTGTTTGCAAAAAATGCACAACAGATTTCATTCCATTATGAGTTCCTGGGCCTCCTTTTTTTCTTATCCTGATTGTACCTGGTTCTAGGTCTATATCGTCATATACTACTATTATGTTTTCACTTGGAATTTTATAGAAGTTTTTAAATTCTATAACACATTCTCCACTTGAATTCATATAAGTTTGTGGCTTTAATAAAATTACCTTCTCTCCATTTATATGTTCTACTGTGTATAGTCCATTAAATTTAGACTGTGAAATTTTAATATCACAGTCTTTTGCTATTTTATTTATAACATTAAATCCCATGTTGTGTCTTGTATTACTATATTCCTTTTCTGGATTTCCTAGTCCTACTATTAGGTACATTTATTTGTCTCCTTTAAATTTATAATTTCGTTTTGGAAATACAGGTGTTCCTCCACCTTCTCTTAAGCATTTTAGTATTGCTTCAACCCTGATTGGTAAGCTTTCTGTCTCGTTTTCTATAAAGCTTAGTAAATATGGTTTATATTCATCTGGTGTTATATCATATAAGTCCATTAAGTATGCAAGCATTCTATACATATCTGAGCATCTTCTTATTGATGGTGTAGACATTATGCTTCCTTTTCTATTTCTGTAATACTTAAATGTAGGGAATTCTCCATATTTATGTGTTTTTGCAAGTATTGTTGCTGTTGTTGAATACACCATATCTTCATAATAAATATTCTCTTTGAATTTTATATTATTTTCAATTAGAAACTCTCTTCTCCAACATTTACTTGGCACTGAGAAATTTGCATCACAAGTAAGTCTCGCTTCCTTAGTAGAGTTTTCTGCTGTTGAAAGATGTGTTTTGTTAAAACCTCCTACATCTTTAAAGCCTAGGTAAACGATATCTGGTTTATCTTCTCCTATTAAATCATTTATTTTTTGAAGTGTTGTTTCTTCGTATAGAGCATCATCACCATCTAGGTGAACTATATATTCACCTGTTGCTCTTTCAATTCCTATATTTCTTACTGCACCTAGCCCACGATTTTTTTCATTACATATAACCGTTATTCTTGGATCGTCATATTTTTTAATTTTTTCTAATGTACTATCTTTTGACGCATCATTTATTATAATTAATTCATAATTTGTATATGTTTGCTCTAGTATGCTATTTATAGCTCTTTCTATGTAGTTTTCAATGTTGTAGGCACTTACTATAACACTAAATCTTTTTTCCATTTTGTAACCCCTTTCTTTAGGTTTGCAAAAAATATTATTAATTTAAGTTAAAATTATTTCATGTTTTCTTTTTCTATTTCTTCTATAATTTCCATTCTTTCTTGATATCTTCCACCAAGTACTTCTGTTCCTAACCATCCACGTATTATGTTGATGGCTTCATCTAGTGTTACAAATTCTGCAGGTATTGCAAGTACATTTGCATTATAGTGTGCTTTTGCTCTTTTTGCTCCGTCGCTATTAAAACAATCTACACTTCTTATACCTTTGAATTTATTAGCAATCATTGCCATTCCAAAGCCGCTTCCAGAAATGAAAATGCCTAAGTCGCATTTTTTATTCTGGATACATTTACATGCTTCTTTTATTGCTTCAGGGTCATCAAGTATTTCTTCATTATATGTTCCAAAATCTTTATGTGCTATTTCTTTTTCCTCTAAATATTTTAATATTTCTTCTTTTAATTTATATCCACTACAATTACATACAACTGCTATCATAATAATTCCCCCTTTTTAATACCATTTTAGTAATTATAACATATTTTGCAAAAATTGTAAATTTTTGGTTCTTTATGTAGTAATACGTTAATCATATTAAAAAGGTTTCAGTTCTTATAAATTTCTTGCCATTTGTATTCCTGAGCATGATGCCATCATTAAGCCACGTGTCATTCCTCCACCATCACCTATTGAATATAGCCCTTTAATGTTTGTTTCGAATTGTTTATCTATTACAACTTTATTGCTGTAGAATTTTATTTCTGGTGCATATAGTAAGTTATCTGGTGCACCAAAGCCTTCAACTATTTTATCTATTGCTCTTATGAATTCTAATATACTTACCATTGTTCTATATCCTAGAGCAAATGTTATATCTCCAGCTACTGCTGATTTTAATGTTGGAACAACTGTGTTTCTTTCTAGTTCGTAGTCCCATGTTCTTTTTCCTCTATATATATCGCCTAATCTTTGAACTACTATATTTCCAGCACCTAAGTCATTTAAGTTTTGTGCAACATTACGTCCATATTCTATTGGACGTTTAAATGGACTTGTAAAGTGATGTGATACAAGTATTGCAAGGTTTGTATTTGTGCTTTTTCTTTCCTTATAAGAATGTCCGTTTACAAGAGTTAGGTTATTATCATAAACTTCTGCTGAAACAAAGCCACTTGGGTTTTGGCAGAATGTTCTTACTTTATCTCTAAATGGTCCTACTCTACCTGTAAATTTAGCTTCATACATGTATTTGTTAACATCTTTCATTATTTCATCTGGTAACTCATATCTAACACCAATATCAACAATACCTGTTTCTGTTGCAATATTATGTTTGTTTGCCATATCTACTAACCAGTTTGCACCTTTTCTACCAACTGCAAGTACAACTTTATCAGCTAATATTTCTTGTGTTTCATGGTCTTCATCATCAACATATTTTGCTTCTTTAACTCTTACACCTTTAATTTCTCCATTTTCAACAATTAAGTCTGCAACTGTTGTTTGGAACATCATTTCTATGCCATTATTCTCAATATATTTTTCTAATCTTCCATATACTTCATGGCTTTTTTCCGTTCCTAAATGTCTTATTGGTATATTTATCAGTCTTATTCCTTCTTTATGTGCTCTATCATTTATCTTTGCAATTTCTTCTTTATATTCTGTTCCTTCTAGGTGTTTGTCTGCACCGAAGTCTAGATAGATTTTATCTGTATAGTCTATTAAACTTTTAGTTTCTGGAACTCCAATTATTTTATGTATGTTTCCTCCAACATGTATTTCATCATCTTCTGGGTTATATAAAGATAATTTTCCATCTGAAAATGCTCCTGCTCCTGAAAAGCCATTTGTTATGTTACACATTGGTTTACAGTGAATACATTTTTTTGTTTTTTCAATTGGACAATATCTTTCTTCTACACGTTTCCCTTGGTCTATTAAAAGTACCTTTTTGAATTTGTTTAATTTTATTAATTCATAGGCACAAAAAATAGAGCTAGGTCCCATTCCAACTACTATTACATCATATTTATTAGGCATAAAAAACCACTCCTTTAACTATAAAATTATATCATAGGAGTGGTAATTTTGCAACATTTTAATTATTTATTTTTCTTGTTTCTATACTGTCTCATCAATTTCATCTCGCCAGGTTTCCAAGGTTTCTACTGGTACTATTTGCATTGTATCTAGGTCAAATACTGTTATAGAATTATATATTAAGCCCATTCCCAATTGGCAGTATATTTCTAGGTACTTGTTTCCATACATTTCAATTCCTACTGTGATTTCCTTTGAGTCACCTGCATATGAGCCGAAAAACTCTTTTTCATTAGGATACTCTTCAAAGTATTTATTTATAAATTCTTCTGTTTTTTTATTGTCTATATAGTTATTATCTATATATGAATTAATTGTTTCATTTAAAGCAGTATTTTTGGTGTTTAGGTATGATATGTAATATACCATATTGTCTATTTTCTTTTCTTGTAATTCTTGCTCCGTCCATTTTAGTTGTACACTTCTTGTTATTTTTACATTATCATCAAATATACCTTTCATATCACGTGCTTCATATATTACTGATAGGTTATCTAGGTATGTGTCTATATCAAATGTTACCCCTTCTGCGAAGTATGGGTTATATTTTGTAAAGTCTATTGTGTCTATTCCATAAAGACTTATATCATTTGGCACAGATGCAAAAGTTCTTTTTGTTTTTATTGGCTCCATTACAAGTTCAATGTCTTTTGGTATTCTTTCTTCTATTTGCTTGTTTATTTCTTTTATAAAGTCTACGTCTTTATAATATAAATCGCTCAATTCTAGCTCTTTTCCTGTATATAGGTCATATACTTTGCTGTATCCATCATAAGTATAATTTTCGCCTTTTTGAATTTGATATTCATATTGTAATACTACCTTTACACTTAAGTAACCATTTACACACTTAGCATTTACTACTACTCCATTTGAGGTAAATGCCTCTGAATATCCATATGTATTTTGTTTGCGTAATAATTCAACATATTTATCACATTCTGGTTTTTTTGACTCTAATTTTTCTTTAGACTCTGTAATAAAGTTGTTTATTTTTTCTTGTAATTCTTTATCTTTTAAGCTTACTAATTTATCATCTTGCATAATTCCTGAGTAGTTGTTCCATTGATCACTCTCTATAGATACTGTGTAATAATAGTCATCTGCTTTAGTTTTTGTTCTTTCTTTTCCTGTTCCAAGTTTTGTATATGGTGTTATCTTCTCTTCTGTAATTTGAACATTTTTTACTGGTATGTAGCCTGCATTTACCATTGCAACTTGCCCATCATAAGTTAATATCCATTCTGTTAGTTCATCTACTGTAGTTGTTGCTTCTTTTGCTTTATCATATATAGCATAGTTGTAGTTTAAAAGTGGATATTCTCTTGATGCCATTGTAGCTTTTGTTGGTTCTACACCATCAACTTTTATAAACTTAATTTCATTACCATTTCCATACATATCAGCTGCATAAGCATATACTGAATAGCCTATTGCATTTTCTGCATTATCATAATTTGCTACTGCGTCCATTAAGCCAACCATTGAAGCTGGTACAAATGTTGTTTTTGGTTTCATTAAGTTAGAGTCCTTCATGAATTCATTCATGTAATTTTGGCTTCCAGATGTTTTGTTTCTTTGGTAAGCAATTATTTCTGCGTCATTTCCTCCAACTTCTTTCCAGTTTGTTATTTTTCCTGAATAGATGTCTTTTATTTGCTGTTGCGATAATGTATCAACTGGGTTCTTTGCATTTACAACAAATACGAAACCTTCATATACAATTGGTTTTTCTACAAGCTCAAGTCCTGCATCAACTGCTTGCTGGCGTTGTTGTTCTGATATTGGTGTACTAAATATTACATCGCATTTTCCTTGTAATAAATTATCAAATGAACCATATGTGGTTGAATGAACTACTCCTGCTTCTGCGTTTTCTTGTGATATATCAAATAGTTTTGCTATTATTCCTGCCTCTAATGGTATTGTTGAAGTTGAACCATCCATTTTAGGTAAATTGCCTTTTAAAATGTTTGCAAGCTCATTTGTTCTTTTTATCTCTGCTTCAGTTGGTGTGTAATATTCTATCTTTGTCTGTTTTTCCTTAGGCTTATATATTTTAAGATATTTTATTAAAAAATATGTTCCATAAAGTGCAAGTAAAATTGTTAGTGTTAATAATGTAATTAGAAGTACTTTTGTTCCTTTTTTCATAATTATTGTCTCCTTTGATTAGTATTTAAAAAAGAGGATATCTTGTTTGACATCCTCCTGTATATTTTTAATTAAACATTGTCCTTAATATATTCTACAACGTCTCCTACTGTTACAACTTTTTCAGCATCACTATCTGGAATTTCTAAGTCAAATTCTTCTTCTAGTGCCATTATTAATTCAACTATATCTAAAGAATCTGCTCCTAAATCATCTATAAAAGATGCTTCCATTGTAATTGATGATTCTGTAACACCTAATTGTTCTATTATTATTTCTTTAACTTTGTCAAAAATTTCTTCTGAACTCATTAGTTTACACCCCCTTTTAATTTTGCTATAACATTCATCTATATTAAGATATTATATCAATTCAAAAATGTCAATAGTTTTTATTGATTTTTTTCAAATTCTTTTTTTATGATTTCAACAGTTCCGCTTTTTGCAAAGTTTTCAGCCTGTTTTATTGTGTAATAAAATAATTTTTCATCACTACTTCCATGAGCTTTTACAACTGGTTTTTGAACACCTAAAAATAATGCTCCACCATACTCTTTGTAGTCCATTGTTTTGCTAAATCTTTTAATTGAAGGCATTGCTGGTAATGCACAAAGCATAGTTCCTATATTCTTTTTTAGACTTTCTGTTAAGCTTCTTTTTACTAATTTTCCAAAACCTTCAACAGTTTTTAGAAATACATTTCCTGTAAAACCATCTGTAACAACTGCATCAATTTTACCTGAGAAAACATCACGACCTTCAATATTTCCAACAAAGTTGATTCCATGTTCCTCTGCTTCTTGTTTTAGTAATTGGTAACTTTCTTTCATTAATTCATTACCTTTAGTTTCTTCTGTCCCAATGTTTAGAAGTCCTATTGCAGGTTTTTCTATGTTATATATTTTCTTTAAATACACATTTGCCATTTGTGCGAATTGTAAAAGGTTTGTTGGTTTGCAATTAGTGTTTGCTCCAGCATCTACAAGCATTACCCCTTTTTTATATGATGGAAGCATTGGTGCCATTGCTGGTCTATCAACCCCTTTTATTCTTCCAACTAGTAAAGTTGCTCCTGTAAGTAATGCTCCAGAGTTTCCTGCTGAAACAAATACGTCTCCTTCGCCTTCTTTTAATAATTTAAAACCAACTACCATTGAAGAATCTTTTTTGTGTTTTATCGCTTGTGTTGGTATGTCTTCCATTGTTATTTCTTCAGTTGTATTATGTATTATTATTCTATCAGATATTTCTTTTATAGTATCTTTTCCATATAGTTCTTTTACTTTTTTATTTATTTTTTCTTCATTTCCAACTAAAATAATTTCTGAGTTAATTTCTTTTATAGCTTTTACTGCACCTCTTATTGTTGCCTCTGGTGCATTATCTCCGCCCATTGCATCTAAAATGATTTTCATAAGACACTCCTTTTGTTAGGCTTTTGCCTTCCATTTAGTTTTTTTCGATGCTACTATTGTATGCTTTTATTTCAAAAAAATCAAGGGGTAATGAAAAATATTTCTAAAAAATATAAAGAAAGTACACTAAATAAATAGCATACTTTCTTTGAAACTCATTGTAAGCTGTTTTTTGTTCTAATCAAAAGAACCTTATTGGTACAGCTCTCCAAAAAAGCTTGGCTGTATCTGATTTATTGTAGTAATTTTTCCTCTTGCAGTCTGGGCAAGTTGTTTTGAGCTTGATGGCAAAAATCCTTCTACAATCAGATGGTTCAACTGCAAATATTGCCCTGCAATGTTTGCATGAACAATACATACCAAGTGGATACTCTGTACCTTTGAGAACAAGTTTCATAAAAATTTTTCCTCCTTGGGTATTCACCTTATTTTGTAACCTGTTTTTGTAAAACGGAGTAATAAATGTTTTACATTTCAATTATAGCATTTTCTTTACTTTCTGTCAATTTCCACCTAAAACAACACAAGAGCTACTTGTGTTAGTAGCTCTTGCCTATTTAATATACTTTTGAAATTACTCAATGATTTCAGAAACTATACCAGAACCAACTGTTCTACCACCTTCACGGATAGCGAATCTTAGTCCTTTTTCCATAGCTATTGGTGTGATTAATTCGATTGTCATATCGATATTGTCACCTGGCATTACCATTTCTGTTCCTGCTGGTAAATCAATAACACCTGTAACGTCTGTTGTTCTGAAATAGAATTGTGGTCTGTATCCATTGAAGAATGGTGTATGACGTCCACCTTCTTCTTTAGTTAATACATAAACTTGTGCTTTGAATTTTGTATGTGGATGTATTGAACCTGGTTTTGCTAATACTTGGCCTCTTTCAATTTCGTTTCTTTGGATACCTCTTAATAGTAATCCAACGTTATCTCCAGCTTGTGCTTGGTCTAATAATTTTCTGAACATTTCAACACCTGTGATAACAGTTTTCTTCTTTTCTGTTGATAATCCAACGATTTCAACTTCATCAGAAACTTTTACAACACCTCTTTCTACTCTACCTGTTGCAACTGTTCCTCTACCTGTTATAGAGAATACGTCTTCAACTGGCATTAAGAAGTCACCGTCTGTTGGTCTATCTGGTGTAGGGATGTATGTGTCTACTGCATCCATTAATTCTTTCATGCATTGATATTCTGGTGCGTTTGGATCTGTTGATGTAGATTCTAGAACTTTTAGAGAAGATCCTTTTATAACTGGGATTTCATCTCCTGGGAAATCATAGCTTGATAATAAGTCTCTAACTTCCATTTCAACTAATTCTAATAATTCTGGGTCATCAACCATATCGCATTTGTTTAAGTAAACAACGATATATTTAACACCAACTTGTCTTGCTAATAGTATATGCTCTCTTGTTTGAGGCATTGGTCCATCAGCTGCAGAAACAACTAGTATTGCACCATCCATTTGTGCAGCACCTGTGATCATGTTTTTAACATAGTCAGCGTGACCTGGACAGTCAACGTGTGCATAGTGTCTTTTTTCTGTTTCGTATTCAACGTGAGCTGTGTTGATTGTGATTCCTCTTGCTTTTTCTTCTGGAGCTCCATCGATTTGATCGTAAGCTGTGAATTTAGCTTTACCTAATAATCCTAAATATTTTGTAATAGCTGCTGTTGTTGTTGTTTTACCGTGGTCAACGTGGCCTATTGTACCAATGTTAACGTGTGGTTTGGTTCTTTCAAATTTTTCCTTTGCCATTTAAAAATCCTCCTTTAAATTTGAATTAGATGTCTTCTAATTCTTTTTATATTTTTTAAATTTAATGACTAAATTTTAAACATTGTTATTTTATAACATTTTTGTTTTTTTTGCAATACTTTTATTGCAAATTTTATAATAATTTAATACTATTCTTCTTTCTTTGCTCTAGAAGCAACTATAGTTTCAAGTATTGATTTTGGAACTTCTTCATAATGAGATGGTTCCATTGCATATGTTCCTCTACCTTGTGTTTTTGAACGAAGGTCAGTTGCATAACCAAACATTTCTGCTAGTGGTATGAATGCTCTTATAATTTGCATTCCATTTCTTGCTTCAATTCCTTCCATTTTTCCACGTCTAGAGTTTACATCTCCAATAACATCTCCCATGTATTCTTCTGGAACAGTTATTTCTACTTTCATTATAGGTTCAAGGATAACAGATTTAGCTTGTCTACATCCTTCCTTGAATGCCATAGAGCCAGCAATTTTGAAGGCCATTTCTGATGAGTCAACATCATGGTATGAACCATCAACAAGTGTTGCTTTGAAATCTATAACTGGGTAACCAGCTAGAATTCCACTTTCAGCAGCTTCACGAACACCATCTTCAGTTGGTTTAACGTATTCTTTAGGAACAACACCACCAACGATTTTGCTCTCGAATTGAATACCTGAACCTGGTTCTAATGGTTCCATTTCTAGCCATACGTGTCCATATTGTCCACGTCCACCAGATTGACGGATGAATTTTCCTTCTACTCTTACTTTATTCTTGATTGTTTCTTTGTAAGAAACTTGTGGTTTACCTACATTACATTCAACCTTGAATTCTCTTTTTAATCTATCAACTATAATGTCTAGGTGAAGCTCACCCATACCAGCTATAATTGTTTGACCTGTTTCATGGTTTGTGTATGTTTTGAATGTTGGATCCTCTTCAGATAGTTTTGATAATGCAATACCCATTTTTTCTTGAGCTACTTTATCTTTTGGCTCGATTGCTATTTCAATAACTGGTTCTGGGAATTCCATAGATTCTAGTATAACTGGGTGGTCCATATCGCATAATGTATCACCTGTTGTTACGTCTTTTAGACCAACAGCTGCTGCGATATCTCCTGAATATACCTTATCTATATCTTGTCTATGGTTTGCATGCATTTGAAGAATTCTTCCTATTCTTTCTTTCTTGTCTTTGTTTGCATTTAATACTGTTGATCCAGAATCTAATGTTCCTGAATAAACTCTAAAGAAACAAAGTTTTCCAACGAATGGGTCTGTTGCAATTTTGAATGCTAATGCTGCAAATGGTTCTGTGTCAGATGTTTTTCTTTCTACTTCGTTGCCATCTAAATCAACACCTTTGATATGTGGTACATCAAGTGGTGATGGCATAAATG
>USEM01000025.1 GCA_900553695.1 uncultured Clostridium sp.
TTCCATCACCTGCAACATCATTTGTTTTTGTTGCAACTTCTTTTACTAATCTTGCACCTATGTTTTCATATGGGTCGTCTAGTTCAATTTCTTTTGCTATTGTAACACCATCATTTGTAATTAGCGGTGCTCCAAAGCTTTTATCTAATACTACATTTCTTCCTTTTGGTCCTAATGTAACTTTTACTGTATCTGCTAATGTGTTTACACCATCTAGCATTTTCTTTCTGGCTTCTTCGCCAAATTTAATTTCTTTTGACATAATAAAAATCTCCTTTCAAATTATTCTACTATTGCTAGAATATCATCTTGTTTTACTATGATGTATTCCTCGCCATCAATTTTAACTTCTGTTCCTGCATATTTGCTTACTATTACTTTATCACCTTTTTTTACATACATTTTTACTGGTTTTCCGTCTATTTCGCCTCCTGGTCCTACTTCGATTATTTCAGCTACTTGTGGTTTTTCTTTTGCTCCACTTGAAAGTATTATTCCACTTTTTGTTGTTTCCTCGTTTTCTATCATTTTTAAAACTACTCTGTCTTGTAATGGTTTTATCATTTTCCATTCCTCCTTCAAAAATTTATTAGCAGTCCAATTAATCGACTGCTAATAATTTATACCTTTTTTCATAAAATGTCAATACTTTTTTGAAAATTTATTTTTTATTTACTCCTATAATTCCTCCAATCCCACCAATTAGAATACTTGTAGCCATCATAATTATTGAATAAATATTTAATGAAAAGTCTTTTGAAATAATACTTGAAATTAAATATAAAGCTAAAATGTATATAGCACCAACCAAAGCTCCATTTACAATTCCATTTCTTTTAATTTTCGAAGTAGTTATCTGACTTCCAACTAAAATACAAAGTGCAGTAACCACAATAATAACAGTAGGCATACTGTTTTCGTTTATATTTGAATAAGTAAGCACTGCAGCAAATATCATTAATAGCACTATTGTTGCTATAATAGAAATTAAAGTACCCTTCAAAATTATTACAATACCATTAGAATTATTCTCCTTTACATTAACCATTTTTCCCTCCATGGTTAATGTATATTCCTTTTTATTTTCAAATATTCTCTTATTTTTTTTCTTTTTGTATGGACAAATTTGCTTTTTTTGTGTATTATATATATGTAAATTTTGAAAGGATTGATTTAATAAAAATGAAGAAGTTTTTTAAATTATTTTTGATTTTACTTTGCTTAGTAATGTTAAGTTTTTCAGCTGTTTATGCAGTTGATATTGATATGAATATAGAAAATGAAAATATACAAAATAATGTTTCAAATGATACTATTCCAAGAAACGAGGTATCAAATAATACTACAAGTCCTGTTTCCAATTCTAATGTTAATGCACCAGCAAAGACTTCTACCACAAGCACTAGCGAAGATTTTCATTTGAGTGTTTCTGATATTATTAATATAATTCTTATAGCTGTTGGTATAGTTTTAATTTTGCTTGCTATTGCGATTTTAATAAGATTAAAATAAATTTTGTTTGCCTTTTTATGTATGAAAAGGCAATTTTTTTATGCATATTTTTTTCTAGATTTTAAAATAATATTATTGAATTCTAAAAATAGGAGGTAAAAATCATGCATAAAAAAAGTTTTGTATTAGTATCTGTAATTCTTTTTGTTCTATGCATATTTTCAGGTTTTGTTTCAGCAAACACAGGTGATGTAAAAAACGGTGTTTCTAATGTTACAAATGCTGTTGTTGATGGCGTTAACCGTATGGGTAGCGATGTACGTAATGGTATTGGTTCTGCTGAAAATGGTGTTGAAGATGCTTTAAGAATGAATGACACTAAAATAAACGATAATGTTAGAGACTACTCAGCTACAAGAACTGCTACAAGTGGTATTACAAATAATACCTCAACTATGTGGGTTTGGGTTATTGTTGCAATAGCTGCTATAGTTATAATAGGTCTTGTTTGGTATTATGGAGCAACTAATAATAATCATCATAATGATGAATAATGTTCACTTTTCTAAATAAATGTGATATAATATTTCATATTTATTTAGAAGTACATAATGCTTTTGCATTATTTGTACTTAAGAAGGAATGATTTAAATGTCAAAATTAATTGCAAAAAATCCAACTGCTAAGCACAATTATACTATTATAGATACACTAGAAACTGGTATTGTATTATCAGGAACAGAAATTAAGTCTATTAGAAATGGGAAGGTGAATTTAAAAGATAGTTATGCAGGAATTAGAAATGGCGAGCTTTTTATCTATAATATGCATATAAGTCCATATGAATTTGGAAATATATACAATAAAGACCCTTTAAGGGATAGAAAGCTTTTAGTAAATAAAAATGAAATTAATAAACTTGTACGGTCAAATTAAGCAAAAGGGGTATTCTCTTGTACCTATGAGTTTATATTTTAAGGGTAACTTTGTAAAGGTTGAACTAGGCATTGGCAAAGGCAAAAAGCTTTATGATAAGCGTGAAGATATTGCTAAAAAAGAGGCCGAAATGCGAATGAGGAAGCAAATGGCTTCACATGAAGAATAAAATAAATTAAAGGCAAGTTTTAAAGCTTGCCTTTTGGTTTATTTCTCTACTATTGATAACACTGTCTTTTCCTCTTTGAAAACTTCTTCTAGCACTTGTTTTGTGTATTCTGGTGTTACTTGCTCATATTCTTCTATATATTCAAAACTATTTATACCTTTCATATAGTCCCCTACAAACATTCTGCAGATTTCAGCTACATCATCATATTCTTTTACATAGTTACCATATATCATGTTTTTTACTCTTTGGAAATGTGCTAAATCTATATCGTTTTTCTTCATCTGCTTAATTTCCGCTTCAAATTTTTCTAAAACTTTTTTAGGATCGTTTGACTGCCCAGTTATTGAAACATGTGCATATTGTTTTGAAAATTCATAATCTAAATATGGCTCTCCTGTAATTAGTTCTGCTTCATAAAGTTCTTTATATAGTTTTGAACTTTTTCCAATTAGCATATTTAATAATATTTCAATTGCTATATGCTTTTTTACAATGCTACTGCTTGTGCAGTTTTTGTTGTCGATTACATCTTTTATGCCTATTACAAATATTGGCATACTAACTTCCATGTTTTGTGTATTTTCTTTTTTTACAATCTGCTCTGGTTCTTCTGGATATATTCTTTTTATTTCTCCATGCTTTTCTGTAGGTTTTAAACGTATTTTTACTTCCTCTATTAATGTTTCTGGCTCGAAGTCGCCTGCAAAGCACATTACCATATTTGATGGATGATAAAATGTATTGTAACATTTGTATAAAACTTCTTTATCTATTTTGCTTATTGATTCTATTGAACCTGCAATATCTATTATAATTGGGTTATTCTTATACATGCATTTCATTGCATTCATATATACTGCCCAACTTGGGTAATCATCATACATTTGAATTTCTTGCCCAATTATTCCTTTTTCTTTTTCAACGTTTTGGTCTGTGAAATATGGGTTTTGTACATAATCCATAAGTTCGTCCATTGCTGGATAAAAGTTATCTGTACATTCAAATAGATAGCATGTATGGTCTGTTGTTGTATATGCATTTGCATTTACTCCAAGTGCTGTTAATGTATCTAAGCTGTTTGTTCCATTTTGTTGTTCAAACATTTTGTGTTCCAAAAAATGTGCCACACCATCTGGAATGTTTGTTTCTTCTTTATCATTTGGTGCTATAAATTTATTATCTATTGAACCAAAGTTTGTAGCCCATATCATATATTTTTTTTGTATATTTTTCTTTGGCATTATCATAACTGTTAAGCCATTTTCAAGCTTTTCAACATATAGCTTTTCTTTTACTTTTGAATTTTCTATAATTTGCATATGATTTTTACACCCTTTCTTTTAGTTATTTTCATTCATTAAGAAGTATATTGTATTTATGTGTATGTTTTTTGCTATTTCTAATATTTCTTCTCTTGTAACTGAATTAATTTTATCCATATATTCCTCAAATGTTAATAGTGTTTTAGATAGTTCTTGACCCATGTAGTATGTTATTTCAGAATCTTGTTCATCTTGAACTGTTTTTATTCCTGACGTCATGTATTTTTTTGCATTATCAATTTCTTCATCTGAAAATTTTCCATTTTTCATATCTTCTAACTGTTCTTTTATTATTTCAAGTGCTTTTGAATAGTTTTTAATTTCTATTCCTGCTCTTATGAAAATGTTGTTTTTTTGTCTTACATATGTTGATCTTGCTGAATATGCCAATCCTGCTTTTTCTCTAACATTTTGGAACATCTTTGATGTTGCACTTTCACCTAAAATTACGTTATATATACACATTGCATATCTTGAATCTTTCTTATAATAGTCTATATCTAGCCCAATTACTAGCTTTCCTTGTGTTACATCTTTTACATCTTGTATAGTTTGAATTTGTACTTCCTTCTTTTTTTCAGTATCTTCTGTGTTTACAATATGTGTATCTTCTCTTTCTTGAAGTTTTTGTATATTTTGGTTTCCTTCAATTATTGAAATTACGCTATCTGTTTGCAATTCGCCTGATGCAAAAAAATCTATTTTAGCTATGCTTAAAAGATTTTGATAATCTGTATATAAGTTTTCCTCATTGATGTTTTCTAGATCCTCTATATATCCATATTTGTATAGCCCATAAGGTTCATTTTTATACATTTCTTCTATGCATCTTGTATATGCATACATATCTTTGTTATCAATTCTTCCATCTATCAATCTTTTTATTGTTTTCTTTTCTGAATCTACATATTCTTTTTTGAAGTGATTGTTCTCAGTTAATGGGTTAAAAATTACATCAAGCAATAACTCTATTGCCTTTTTTGATAAGTTTTCTTTATTTGGTAAAAAGTTATCGTTTAATGTTTCTAAATAAAATTTTAAAACTTGGTTATCTCCTGTTTTTTCAACGCCACAATCTAATGTTGCTCCATACATATTTTCTAGCTCTATGCTAATTTCTTCTTGTGATTTTAACGTTTCTGTTCCACGCCTTAGAACAGCTGGTATAAGTGCATTTTGAGTTATGTTTTCACGATTTAATGGCACAGTTAAAAACATTGCAAACAAATTTGTTTTGAATTTGTTTGTTTCAATTACATGTGCTTGTATTCCCTTTTTAATTTCTTGAGTTTTATATGACATATTTTCTATCTCCTTTTTGTTTATTTTACCATTTATATTGTAATTTATACTAACTTTTTTTGCAATAGTTTTAACAAAAAAAGAGACTATTTTTAGCCTCTTTAATTTTATGTATTAGAATTTTCTTTTTCTTGCTGCTTCTGATTTTTTCTTTCTCTTAACGCTAGGTTTTTCATAATGTTCTCTTTTTCTAACCTCTTGTAGTACACCATTTCTTACACATTGTCTTTTAAATCTTTTTAATGCGTCTTCTATATTTCCATTATTAACTTTTATTTCTGCCATCTATAATTCCCTCCCCTCGATACTCTTTTACTTTGGGATTATTCCATAACTTGTACTATTATATATGAAAAATCGCTAAATGTCAATATTTGGAGTGAATTTTTTTATTCTATTTCCTTCAAATTTAAAGAAATATGGTTTTATATCTGGTAACAAGTCCCTTATATACACTATTTCTCCTGCTTTTGTTCTTAAAGTTATGTTAGGGAATGTTAAAATCATTCTTTTATTTCCCCAGAATTTATCTATTATTGCAACTGTTTTTGGATTACCATATATTTTTTCATACATACTTTCTGCAACTTCTTTATTTTTTATATCTATATTATGCTCAACAGCCATTCTCATTAAAAATAGTTCTTCTGCAATTCCTGTTATAATTATATCAAATAGCATGAATGCTGTTGCAACGCCAACTAGCCATTTTAGTAGCTTTGGGCTAAGTTTTAGCTTTATGTGGTCAATTATTTTATCTACAACAGGGTTTATCATTTTCATTAAAACTAAGCTTAGTATTCCCCAGAAAAGTGCATATAGCAAGCATATTCTTCCATTTATATTTAAAAATCTTTTTGAGTAGTCCCACCAACGTGCATTAAATAGTAGTTCTCCTAAAAAACTCATTGTATACTCAACTATGGAACCTGTTAGGCAACCTCCCAAAAATAGAGTGTAATTATTCTTATCGAAAAATCTTAGACTTAATATTAGAACTACAGCTCCAAAACCATAAATACCGCAAAATGGTCCATACATGAAGCTTTGCCTGCTTTCTATTACGTTATAGTTTATTAGTGCAAATAGTGTTTCTACAACATACCCTACAAAACTATATATTATAAAATATGCAAGTATTCTCCATATGCTTATCTTTTTTCTGTTTTTCTCCATAAATATTTCTCCTTATTTTTTTACTGTTGTTTTTAAATAACTTTCTATAAAACCATTTAAGTCGCCATTCATAACCGCTTCTACATTTCCTACTTCATAATTTGTTCTATGGTCTTTAACCAAAGTATATGGGCAAAATACATATGAACGTATTTGGCTTCCCCATGCTATATCTCGCTGAACTCCTTTTAGGTCTTCTATTTTATCTTTCTGTTCTTTTTCTTTTAATTCTAATAATTTAGATTTTAGCATTGTCATTGCATATTCCCTGTTTTGTGTTTGTGATCTTTCTGTTTGGCATGCTGTTACAATGCCTGTTGGAATATGTGTAAGCCTTACTGCTGATGATGTTTTATTCACCTTTTGACCTCCTGCCCCTGATGCTCTATATACATCCATTTTTATATCTTCTGGGTTTATATCTAATTTAATGTCTTCTGTAATCTCTGGCAAAACTTCTAATGAGGCAAATGATGTATGCCTTCTTCCGCCACTATCGAAAGGTGATATTCTAACTAATCTATGCACTCCCATTTCTCCTTTTAAATATCCATAAGCATTCTCACCTTTTACTAAAAATGTTACACTTTTAATTCCAGCTTCATCTCCATCTAAATAGTCTAATTCTTGAACCTCAAAGCCATTGTTAACTGCCCATTTACAGTACATTCTATATAGCATCTCTGCCCAGTCTTGAGATTCTGTTCCTCCAGCTCCTGGATGAAGAGTTAATATTGCATTGTTTTTATCGTATTTACCTGAAAGTAATGTTTCCATTTCTAACTTTTCTAGGCTTTCTTCTAGTTTTGATGTGTTTTTTAAAACTTCCTTGCCCAGCTCTATATCTTCTTCCTGTAATAGCAATTCGTTTAAACTTTCTAAGTTTTCTAATTCATTTTGTAATTTTTCAAAATTTTCTACCTTGTTTAATACTCTTTTCATTTTTGTGAGAATGTTACTAGATTCTTGGTTGTTATCCCAAAAGCCTTGGTCGTTGGTTTTTGCTTCTAATTCCTTTATTTCCTTTTTTAGCTCTGTTATTCTTAAAGCTTCACCTATTGATTTTAATCTTTCTTTTAGTGAAATTAGTTTATGTTTGTTTTCTTCTAGTTCTATCAAATGTTTCACCTCTTTTATTTATTCTACAAAAATATTATAGCATATATGTCAAATTTAAAACAGCTACAAAATTAATTGTAACTGTTTTTTTGTTATCTTTGTATGTCTTCCATTCTTTTTTTAAGTTCGTCCATTTCGTGTTGTTTTCTTTCCATTTCTTTTCTTAATGCGTATTCTCTCATTTGCTTGTATTCACGTCTTTTTTCTGTCATTTCTGGTAAATTATGTACTGTTTCTCCTATATCTGTTTCAAATATTTTAATATATTCGCCATTTCTATTAGCAATACTGCCTATATAATTTCCACATGGTTGGCTTGGGTTATTTTCTAAGCCTCTTTGCAAATATCTATTTACCCTTCCTTGGTCTAGTAGCTTATTCATTACAGCATTACCATACTCTGGTTCATTTAATAATCTATTTACATCTAATTGTGTTATTATTTTGCTATAGTCTGTTCTTCTTGATATTTCTCTATTTGTAGCTCTATCAATTCTAATACAATCATCTTCACCATACCAAGATACCAATGCTTGTGTAAAAGGTCTTCCATTTATATTAATTTGTTTATTATCTATTATTAACCTTGTCATGTCATAAAATTCTTTAAGCCTTTTATCAGGTGTACGATAATCTATTTGTAGTCTTCCTTCTGGACTTTGTTTCACTATATAAGGTCTTTCCACTTCTTTCTTTTCTACTGGTCTTGGTTCTTGGTTTTTAGGTTGTTTTTTAAATGCATCAAAAAATCCCATAAAATCATCTCCTATGCTAATATTTTATCATATTGAATAATTAATTGCAATTATTTTCCACAGCAATTCTTATACTTCTTTCCGGCTTCCGGCATGGGCATTGGTCGTTACGACCTACTTGTGGTCCTTCATTTTTTACTGGAGTGTTTGGTGCATTTTGTGATTTGTTTGGCACTGCTGTTTCTCTATCTTGTTTTAGTCCTTCTCCTGTAATTTTTACTGTTTGCTTTCTTTCAACTTTTTGTGGTCCTTGTAGATGTGTTAATATTTTTACTACATCAATTTTTATATCGTTTGTCATTTGCTCGAACATGTCGAACCCTTCAAGTTTGTATAATGCTACTGGATCTTTTTGCCCATATGCTCTTAGACCTATTCCATCTTTTAGTTCGTCCATTGCGTCTATGTGGTCCATCCATTTTTGGTCTACTACTTTTAGCATAACTACTCTTTCAAGTTCTCTTAATGTTTGCTCGCCTATTTCTTTTTCTTTTGCTGTATAGTTTTCTATAACTTTGTTGTATAGTTCTTCTATTAATTCTTGGGTATTATCATTTACATCATTTAGTTCTATGTCTAGTATTGCTTTAACTTCTGTTTTTACGCCTTCTTTATCTAGTCCTTCTTCTGTTTCATGTGTTAGAATGATTTCTTCTATTACAGAGTGCATCATTTTTTGTATTTTTTCTTTTAAATCTTTTCCATCTAGAACTTCTCTTCTTTGTGAATAGATTATTTCTCTTTGTGTGTTCATTACGTCATCATACTGAAGTACATGCTTTCTTATGCTAAAGTGTTGACCTTCAACTCTTTTTTGTGCATTCTCAACTGTTTTTGAAAGCAAGCCCATCTCTATTGGCATATTTTCGTCAGCTTTTAAAGTATTGTATACACTTGTTATCATGTCCCCACCAAAGATTTTCATTAAATCATCATCTAGTGCTATATAAAATCTTGATTCTCCTGGGTCACCTTGTCTACCGCTTCTACCTCTTAGCTGATTATCAATTCTTCTAGATTCATGACGTTCTGTTCCTATAATTTTTAGTCCACCAGCTGCTAGAACTTTTTCTTTTTCTTCTTTTATTTCTTCTTCAAATTTATTTTGATATTTATTAAAAGTTTCTCTTGCTTTTAGTATTTCTTCATCTTCTGTTTCATTATGTGCATTTGCTTGTTCTATTAGTTCATCTGAATATCCTTGTTTTCTCATTTCTTGTTTTGCTAAGAATTCTGAGTTTCCTCCAAGCATAATATCTGTACCACGTCCTGCCATGTTTGTTGCTATTGTAACTGCACCATATTTTCCTGCTTGTGCAATTATTTCGGCTTCTTTTTCGTGGTATTTTGCATTTAATACTTCGTGTTTTATTCCTTCACGTTTTAAGATATTGCTTAGTTTTTCAGAGTTTTCAATAGATACTGTACCTACTAGAACTGGTTGACCTTTTTCATGACTTTTTCTTATATCTTCTACTACTGCTCTAAATTTTGCTTTTTCATTTTTATATATAATATCATTTAGGTCTTGTCTTATCATTGGTTTGTTTGTTGGTATTGATATAACGTCTAGGTTATAGATTTCTCTAAATTCAGCCTCTTCTGTCATAGCAGTACCTGTCATACCAGATAATTTATTATACATTCTAAAATAGTTTTGGAATGTTATTGTAGCTAGTGTTTTAGATTCGTTTGCAATTTTTACATGTTCTTTTGCTTCAATTGCTTGATGCAAGCCATCACTATATCTTCTTCCATACATAATTCTTCCTGTGAATTCATCTACAATTAATACCTCTCCGTCTTTAACTATATAGTCTATATCCTTTTTCATTATACCATGTGCATGTAATGCTTTATTTATATAATGAACTATATCAGAGTTTTCTATATCATTTAAATTTTCTAGTTTAAAATATTCTTCGGCCTTTTTTGTTCCTTTTTCTGTAAGTGTTGCAGATTTTGCTTTTAGGTCTATTACATAATCATATTTTTCATTATCTTCTGCTTGGTCTAAATCTTTTGTGTCTTCTTCAATTATTGTTTTTGCTTTTAATCTTTTAACAAAATCATCTGCTTTGCTGTATAAATCTGAGCTTTCTGCTGCTGTTCCTGAAATTATAAGTGGGGTACGAGCTTCATCAATTAAAATACTATCTATCTCGTCTACAATAGCATAGTTTAGTTCTCTTTGAACCATTTCTTCTTTTCTTATAACCATATTATCTCTTAGGTAGTCAAAACCATATTCATTGTTTGTTCCATAAGTAATATCAGCTGCATATGCTTCTTTCTTTTGCTTTGGTGTCATTCCTGAAATTACTAGGCCAACTGTTAAACCTAGGAATTTATATAGTTTTCCCATCCATTCACTATCTCTTTTTGCTAAGTAATCGTTTACTGTAACTACATGTACTCCCTTTCCTGTAAGGGCATTTAAATATACTGGTAAAGTTGCAACAAGTGTTTTACCTTCACCTGTTTTCATTTCTGCAATTCTTCCTTGGTGAAGAATTATTCCACCTATTAATTGAACATCAAAATGTCTCATACCAAGTACTCTTTTTGAAGCTTCTCTAACTGTTGCAAATGCTTCTGGCAAAATATCATCTAATGTTTCTCCCTTTTGTAATCTGCTTTTAAATTCATCTGTTTTTGCTCTTAATTCAGCATCTGTTAGCTTTTCTACTGTTGGTTCTAAACTATTTATCTTTTCTACTATTGGCATTACTCTGCCAACTTCTTTTTCACTATATGATTTGAATAATTTACTTAAAAATCCCATAATGTCTCCTTCTTTCTTTTATACTAACTATATATTTATATCATAAATTATCATATCTTTCAAGATTTTACATACAATTAAATGAAAAGTCTGTTACTATTTGGATATATTAAAGTAGTCCGCCAAATCTCGTCGGAGCTTTTGTATTTATTTAAAATCGAACCCACGATGGAGACGCCTAAAGAAGCTTTTCGGGGGTCTTCGATTTTCTCTAAATACAAAACTCCTGCGTTTGGCTACTTATCTCTATAATTCAAGGGGTAATAGTAGCAAAAGTGAGGTATGTTATGTTTGTTTGGAATGTTAAGTTAAATAGCAAGAGCATTGTGAAATTTGCACTTATTATAATTAGTATAATTGTGGTTGTGTTCTTCCTTATTTCGCTTTATAAAATATTAAGTTCAAATTTCAAAGTTGAAGATGAGCCCATAGAGCCTGATGTGGCTTATATTAATTCTAATGAGTACACCAATATTTTAAAGTGTGTTTATGAAGATTTGAATACATATTTAGGTCAAAAAATTTGTTTTACTGGGTATGTTTATAGAAATTTAGATTTCCCTGAAAATGAATTTGTTTTAGCTAGAGATATGACCGTTCAAGGTAGCTCAAAGACTTTAATTGTTGGCTTTTTATGTTCTCATAAAGATGCTAAAAATTTTGCAGATGGTTCATGGGTAAGAATTATTGGTGAAATTTCTAAAGGTAATTACCATGGTGAAATTCCAATAATAAAGATTACAAAAATAGAAAATACTGAAAAGCCTACTCAAGATGAACTTGTACCTTCACCAGATGCAACTTACATTCCAACTGGTATAATATACTAAAAAACAAGGGGTATATGCTATATTCCCCTTGTCCGTACTATATATTAGTTAGAGTTTTGTATTGAATCTAATAACTTCTTTGTTTCTTCCATATCATCAATAAGTCTGTCTTGCTCTTCAAGCCATTCATTGTAAGATTTTTCATTTAGAAAGTCTCGTGGAGTATTTAAATAATCATCTTCACTATCAATAGAGTTATTGTTATCTTCTTTTACATCTTGTTTCCATGAATAGTCTTTATTATTTTTATTATTTATAAGTGTCCCATTTAACAAAATTTCATATTTATCTTCTAAATTTTCTGTTTCTTCAGTTAATATTTTGTATCCATTTTGTTTAAAACTGTACTCGCATATTATCAAAAGTTCTTCCATTTCCTGTTCTGTATATTCTTTTTCAAACATTTCTCGTAACTCGCTTTCAGTTACAATCAATGAATTTAATTGATTGAATTTTTCTGCTTCTATATCTTCTAAAACTATTTTATTGTCTCCAACAAAGCTTGCTTTAATTCCATTTTCTTTTAACCCAGTTTCGATTAAAGAACAATAAAAAGAGTCATCTAATGTCATTGTAAATTTTTCATGTAACTTATTATCTTGAAATCTAATTTCAATTTTCGCATTAACTTTAGAACCATACATGTCTCCATCTTGTTCAGCAATTAATACATACTCTCTGCTTGCTTGTTTGTTCTTATCTTGTTTATTCTTTATTTTCACTACTATAACGCATACTATAGCTATTAGTATTATGGCTAATACCAATATACTAATTAAAATTATTTTACTTGTTTTGCTTAGTTTCTTTTGTTCCATATTTACCACCCTTTTAATTCATTATATTTTCACATTATTTATACAATTTTGTCAAATTTATTATATCTTTTTTCTCTATAAGTTGTCAATATTTTTTTCAGAAAAAAGTATTACATTTTCATTACAATTTTTTTACAGCTATATAACATAATCATTTGAATTTAACTTGTTTTTATATTTCTTTAAACCCTTTTCCATAAACTTCCCTTGCATTTGTAATTATAATAAATGCTGATGGGTCTATTTCTTCTACTATTCTTCTTGCTTCTCCGTATTTCAGAACGTGCCATTACACATAATAATACTTTCTTGTCTTTTCTTGTATACATGCCTTCTCCATAAAGTGATGTAGTTCCTCTTCCAATCTCGGTGTTTAATTCTTGAGATATTTCTTCCCATTTTGGAGAAATTATAAGTAGCATTTTGGAGAAGTTTACACCTTCTAAAAATATGTCTAGTATTTTTCCAAGTACATATATTGCAAGTGCAGAATAAAGTGCTATTTCTATGTCTTTGAAGTATAATGTATTTGCAGCAACAATTATTGCATCTGTTATTACTATTAGTGTTCCTGTTTTTAAGTGTGGCTTATAAGATTTTATTATATTTGCAAGCAAGTCTGTTCCACCTGTTGAGCCATTTGCCTTTAATACTATTGCTGTTCCAATTCCTACAATTATTGATCCATAAATAAATGCTAAAAATCTATCAGTTGTAGCTGGTTTCATATTTTCAAATGCATTTAAAAAAACTGATAGTAATACTGTTCCAGCAATTGCTTTTATAAAAAACTCCTTACCTACTCTAAAAAATGCAATTAAAAATAAAGGTGCATTAAGTATTAGAATTAAAGTACCTATTGGTATTCCTGTTACATAAAACCCTATTGTTGCAATACCTGAAAATCCACCTGTTGATAGCTGATTTGGTAATAGAAATAGTTCTATTCCAAGTGCCATAATTAATGTTCCTATAGTTACTTTTGCCAAGTCCATCGCAAGTGCTCTTACTTTAACAATATTACGCTTTGCCTTAAATCTCATACTTCTCACCTTCTATTATTATTAATTTTTCTTTTGACATTTATACATTTTTTGCCATATAGTTCTCATATAGTTTTTGGGCAGTTTCTGGGCTATCCTGACCTTCTGCGTTTTTAATTGGTGCAAAATCTTCTTCTCGTTTTCCTCTTAAGATAGCAATTTCATCAAAAAGTCCAAAGCTATCAAATACAAATTTTTCAAATTTATAGCAATTTGGTTCTGTTGGGTTTACTAGCTTTCCATTTTCGTCTATGTATTTAATTTTCTTTACTGCAACATGATATTTTAATTCTTTTGTGCTGGCTTTTTCAATTGCCTCTAAGCTGAAAAGATTACACATTATGTGTGATTCACCATATAAAAATTCTCCTGCTTCGTCTGTTGCAACCCTCATTTCTTTTGGTACTTCTGTATATTCAATAACTTTTACTTTTCCATTTTTTTTGCATAATACTCCTACTCTTTCATTTGGACTGTTCTTAATTACTGTTCTAGTTGCAATATTAACATTTTGTTTTATTGCTAAGCCAAGTAAAAGTGTGTCTACATATTTTACAAGCAGATTATCTACGGAGCCTATAAAAATCCATTTTATGTTCTTAGATTTCATATCATCTATTATACCTTTTTTAGCCATTGAATAGAATATGCCACCATTTCCTTCTGATGCAAGTTTAATTAGTCCATCTTCGCCAAGAATTAGTTTTCCTTTTTTGTTTAAAAGCGGCAAATCTTCTTGCATAAAGAATTTTATATATTCCTTTGGATAATTAAAATAGTTGTTCTTTTCAAAAAAAGCAACTGTTTCTTTATTATTTTCTGGGCTAGTCATTATATAACAATTTAGATACACGTTATACTTCTCATATGCATCTTTTAATTTATCTACTATTATTTCAAATAATGATTTTGTTTCACCATTTAATTCAAGCTTAAAAGTTCCTTTAGGTCCATTATGTCCAAGTCTTGTGCCTTGACCTCCTGCCATTATGCCTATTGCAAAATGTCCAGACTTTACAACATTTTCTCCAATTTTTATGTATTCTTCCAATTCTTTTTTATCTTTTTTATCTGGGTTAATTGCTTTAACTGGGCTTATATCCTCAATATTACAAGTACAACAAGGGTGTGTTATTTCTTCATCTAATGTTTTTAATCTTTCAAAATCTATATGTAAAATTTGATCTGCCAATTCTTCATTTTTAACTTTAATATGTCCCTGTCCGTTTTCTTCAAGAATTCTTCTTGCTTCCTCTATCTTATTCATTATGACTTACGCTCCTTATGATTAAACTACCGATATACTATATCATGTTTTTTTAGTTTTGTCTAGTAGTGGGGGTAATTTTGGTGGGTAGTTAAAAGAAAACGCATATTGAGTGTTATTCAACATGCGTTGTTAATTTATTCAATGTTAGCTTTGTTGCTATTATATTTATGTACTTTTTAATTTGGTGTAAATGTACCATTCTCATCCCAAGTACCTGTTATTTTTGTAAAATTTGGATGAGTTGAACAATTTGAAAACATGTTTGTAAAATTGCAGTCTCTTTTAATGTTCCAATCGTTGATTCCTGAAGCATCTGTTAAGTTTTGACACATATTGAACATAAAGGACATGTTATCAACTGTATTTATATTCCAATTTGAAATTGAATTTAAATCTTCTATTGGGCATAAATGAAACATTCCTTGCATGTTTGTAACTTTACTTACATCCCAATTTGAAATACCATCTAAATTATTTAAAGTTCCTCCAGTGTCGCCGTCACCAAACATATAACTCATATTTGTTACCTTTGAGGTGTTCCAGCTTCTTAAAGGTTCAGTATTTTCTATTCCTGTTCCAACAAACATAGAATTCATATTTTTTACATTAGAAGTATTCCAATTTTTTAAGCCATTAATATCTAGTTTTCTACTATTCACATTCCAAGCATACAAAAAATTTTCCATATTCTCTACATTAGTTGTGTCCCAATCTCTCAAAGCATTAACATCTTGTAGGTTGGCAGTACTCCAGGCAAGTATGCTACTCATATTAGTAACATATGTTGTTTTTAATGTCTGAAGTCCACTTATATTTGTTAAATATGGCAAGTTACAAAACATATTTGAGCTATCTGGATTTAGATATACATTTTTACTCTCACTCCACCAATATATTGTTCCCGTTTTTACTTCGTGATCATTACCACCTCCCATGGTTCCTAAATCCCCAAATAAGGTTCTCTTTTCTGTGCCTTCATTTTCTTCAAACCACATATATATTGGGCATAATTCATATCCTTCTGGAACAATATTTCTATATTTATCTGGTTCTTGTTCAAATGCCTTATATCCGTCTGTCCAAGACACTATATTAGCCTCTGTCATTTTTGTTAAGTCTGGTGTTCCTTCATATTTTTTTATTTCATTTATTGATAAATTTCTTGCTATACCACTTGCCATTATCTCTCCATCTTTTGCTAAGGTATGCATTTTAGTAATTACATTTGTACCTGTATCAAACATTGCAATACTTTTACCATTTAAATATTCATCTACATTTGAATAATCAACTCCGTCTATTACTATGTTACTACTCTTAGACTCATCTTCAGCTGCTGTTTTATATCCCTCGGTTGTTTTTTCTGCCACCCCAATTAAGTTGCTTTTAATTAAAATATTTACACTCACTGCTACTAATATTAACATTACTACTATTGTTATTATCAACGCAATTAGTGTTATACCTTTGTTTTTCTTCATTTAACATCTTCCCCTTTGTTTCTATTTTTAAATTATTTTATAATAAAAAATTATAAATTGCAATATACTTTTACAATTTGTAATATATTTGTAATATTTTTAATTTAATAATATACCTCCACCAAATATAGTCCATGTGCTGGAAGGGTTTTTCCTGCTTTGGTTCGGTCTTTTGATTTGATTATTGCTGGTATTTCTTCTGGTTTTATTTTTCCGCAAACCTACATCTACTAGTGTTCCAGAAATTATTCTTACCATATTGTACATAAAACCATTTCCTGTAAGTTCTATTATTATTCTTTCTCCATCTTGTTTTACTTCTGCTTTGTATATGGTTCTTACTGTGCTTTTTGAACTTGTTCCACTTGCTTTGAAAGCTTTAAAGTCATGTTCTCCTTCAAAATATTTTGCTGCTCTTCCGCATTTTTTCCACATCTAGTTTTTGTGGAATATGGCATTCTAAGTCTCTATATATTGCTGTTCCTTGATATGAATTGTTTATTACATATCTGTACTTTTTACCTTTGCAACAGTAACGTGCATGGAAGTTTTCGTCCACTTCTTCTGCACTTTTTATTACTATACTCTTTTTCAATTTTGAATTAATTGCTATTGCCATTTTTCCTATTTCTATATTGCTATTTGTTTTAAAGTTCGCGGTTTGACCTAAGCTATGAACTCCACTATCTGTTCTTCCAGAAGCATTTAGTTCAACAGTTTCGCCAGTTATTTCTTTTATTGCTTGTTCAATTTCCCCTTGAATATTTAATTTGGTGGGTTGCTTTTGCCATCCACCAAATTTTTTACCATCATATTCTATTATTAGCTTTATATTTCTCATTTTTTCCTCGATAATTTGAATTTCTTTTTTTCTTCTACTTTTGGCACTAAGTTCTTTATTAAAATTTGTTTTAATGCATCTTCTTTTACATCAGCTATTAATGTTCCGTTTTTAGCTACTGAAATTTTTCCAGTTTCTTCTGATACAACTATAACTATTGCATCTGATTCTTTTGAAATTCCTATTGCTGATCTGTGTCTTGTACCAAGCTTTTTAGATATATTCTTATCATTTGCAAGTGGTAGCATACATGCTGCTGCCATTATTTTGCTTTCACTTATTATAACTGCACCATCATGC
>USEM01000026.1 GCA_900553695.1 uncultured Clostridium sp.
ACTGCAATTATTGATATGAATAGTGTTAAATAATTTGCTGTTTGAGCTTGTCCTGCTGTAATTACTTCTAGTGCTTTATATGCATCAACTCCAAAATACATACATTGTGCAATTAAATAAACTACTGCTCCTATCATTTTTCTTTTTGCAACAAGTATTATACATGCAAAAGTTATAAACAACAATACAACTTCAAATGTTACATCCATAGGAACTATTGGGAATCCTGCGTCTGCTGTAAAAGCTAACATTACAATTAATCTAAATACCCAAAAAACTCCTGCAAATGCTGTAATCATGTAACCAAACATCTTTTGTTCCCCCTTGTAATTTTATTTGTTTATATTTTATACATTATTTTATCAATTGTCAATAATAATTACGTCTCTTTTTAAATTTTTATTATCTATCACACCTAAGCCTAAATATTTGCTATTATTGTAAATTGAATATATTCCATTTTCCAAATCTTCTTTTAGTTTTACCCCATTTAGGAAAAGCATTGTTTTTTTATCATCTAAGTTTATTTTTGGAATATCTTTAAAACATTCTTCAATACTAATTATTTTAGCTTTATCTAAATTTTCTAATGTACATGCATCTTTAATGTCAAATTTATCTACTCTTATTCTTCTTAAGTTTTGCATAAGTCCAACAGTTCCAAGTTTTGTAGCAATATCCTCACATAGTACTCTTATATATGTTCCTTTTGAGCAACTTACTTTAAAGGTTATTATATTATCCTCAAAATTTGATAAAGAAATTTCCATTATCTCTATTTCTCTTGCAGGTATTTCAATGGTTTGTCCACTTCTTGCATATTCGTAAGCTTTCTTTCCGTTAATTTTTATTGAGGAATATATTGGTGGTGTTTGCATTTGTTTACCTAGAAATTTTTGAAGTACCTCCTTTATTTGTTCTTCAGTTACGTTAGGTACTTCTTTTCTTTCTATTATTTCACCTTCAATATCCCCTGTTGAACTTTTTTCTCCTAAAGCTAATTCTGCAATATATGTTTTATCATGTTCGATTAAATACTTAGATATTTTTGTTGCTTTGCCTACAAGAACTGGTAACACTCCTGTTGCATTAGGATCTAAAGTTCCTGTATGACCTACTTTTGAAGTGTTTAATGTTTTTTTTACTACATTTACTACATCATGTGATGTATAACCTTTTGGTTTATCAACAATTATAATTCCATCCATTATTTTTTCCTTATTTTAAATGTTTTTTACATTCTGTTATAATTTTTTCTTTTGCCTTTTCGAAAGGAACACCTGTAATTATTCCACCAGCAGCTCTCATGTGTCCTCCACCACCAAACATTAGGCATATGTCTGATACATTTACATCGTTATTTGAACGAAGTGAAAGTTTAAAAGTATTCTTTTCGGTTTCTCTTAAGAATATTGATATCTCAACACCTTCTATATCTCTTCCAATGTCTACTATTCCATCATGGTCTTCTGATTTAGTATTTTCCTCATCTTCCTTTGTTATGTATGTAAATGCAATCTTTCCATTTTCCAATAGTTCTATTCTATTCATTGCAATTTTTCTTAGTTCGAATTTTTCCTTTGAAAATGTTTGTAATGTTCTTTTATATATGCTTGAAACATTAACCCCTTTGCTTAATAATTCTGCTGCAAATTCAAATGTTTCTGGCTTTACATTTTGATATTGGAAACCACCTGTATCTGTAATTATTCCTGTTAAAAGGCATGTTCCTATATCTTTTGTAATTTCTACACCCAATGTTTTTAATACTGTAATTAATATTTGGCAACATGCTGGTGATGTTGGGTTTACAAAGTTATAGTCTGCAAACATTGTATTTGCTTCATGATGATCTATTTGTATTTTGGTATTTGCATCTTCAAAATAGTTTGCAAAACCATTTAATCTTTTTATATCTCCGCAATCTAGCGCTATTGCTAGGTCGTAATTTTCGTTTTTTCCTTCAGCTTTAATTTCGTTTGCACATGGTAAGAATTCAAATGTTTTTGAGTATTTTGGTATTATTACATCAACTTCTTTTCCAAGTTGTTTTAAACCCATATACATTGCTAAACTGCTTCCTACTGCATCTCCATCTGGTACTTCATGTGTTAATATTACTATATTTTTACTTTCAAATATTTCTTCCTTAATATTATCTAGAGTCATTTAAACCTCTTTTCTTGTAAAGGGGCAGTTACTATATTTAACTGTCCCTTATACATTAATCTTCTTTTTTATTTTGGTCTATTTCTTTCATTACTTGTTCTAATATTCTGTCTATTTTTTCTCCATAAACCAAACTTTCGTCTAGTTCAAAAACAAGTTCTGGTGTTACTCTTAAGTTCATTTTCTCTGCTATTCTGCTTCTTATAAAGCCTGATGCGGCTTTTAAGCCTGCTAGAGTTTGTTTTACATTTTTTGAATTTATAATGCTAACACTTACTCTAGCATATTTTAAATCTGGTGATGTTTTAACTTTTGTAACACTTATCATTCCTGTTACATTTGAATTTTTAACCTCGTAATTAATTATATTACTTAGTTCTCTTTTTAATTCTTCATCTACTCTAGCCATACGGTTAGAATTTGTATGTTTTTGCATTTTGCCTCCTTATTTTATTTGCTCCATAATAAATGCTTCTATGATGTCTCCTTCTTGTATGTCGTTGAAGTTTTCTAATTGAATACCACATTCATATCCTGCTTGAACTTCTTTTGCATCGTCTTTCATTCTCTTTAGAGAAATTAGTTTTCCTTCATGTATTACAACATTATTTCTAAGCACTCTTACTCCTGCATTTCTTGCAACTTTTCCGTTTGTTACATAGCATCCTGCAATTGTTCCAACATTTGATATTTTGAATGTTTGTCTTACTTCTGCATTTCCTATTATTGTTTCTTTAAATACTGGGTCTAGCATTCCTTTCATTGCTGCTTCAACGTCTTCTATTGCATTGTATATTACTGAGTAAATCTTAATTTCAACTCCATCTTTTTCTGCCATATCTTTTGCTATTGGTTCTGGTCTTACATTAAATGCAATTATTATAGCATTTGATACTTTTGCAAGTGTAACGTCTGATTCTGTTACAGCACCAACGTTTGCATGGATTACTTTTACTTTAACTTCTTCATTAGATAATTTTTCTAATGATTGCTTTACTGCTTCCACAGAACCTTGTACGTCTGCCTTTACTATTATGTTTAGTTGTTTTAAGTTTCCTTTTGAAATTTGGCTAAATAAATCATCCAATGTTACTCTATGTGTAGCATTTAATGCTTTATCTCTTGCTTGACGTTTTCTCTTTTCCATTAAGTGTTTAGCTGTTTTTTCGTCTTTTACTTCGTAGAATGTTTCACCAGCTTCTGGTACTTCTGTAAATCCTGTAATTTCAACTGGTGTAGATGGTCCTGCTTTCTTTAATTTTTTGCCGTTTTCATCTGTCATTGTACGAATTCTACCTATTGTAGAACCAACTAATATTGTATCTCCAACGTCTAATGTACCACGTTGTACAAGCATTGTTGCAACTGGTCCTTTTGCTTTGTCTAGTTTTGCTTCTATTACAACACCCTTTGCTTGTTTATTAGGGTTTGCTTTTAATTCCTTCATATCTGCTACTAATAATACCATTTCTAGTAAAGTATCTATGTTTTGTTTTTTCTTTGCTGAAATTGGAACAAAGATTGTATCTCCACCCCATTCTTCTGGTACTAGGTCGTATTCCATTAATTCTTGTTTTACTCTATCAATGTTTGCGCCTTCAACATCTATTTTGTTTATAGCTACTATTATTGGTATTCCTGCTGCTTTTGCATGGTTAATGGCTTCAACTGTTTGTGGCATTACACCATCATTTGCTGCAACAACTAATATTGCGATATCTGTTATTTGTGCACCTCTTGCACGCATTGCTGTAAATGCTTCGTGTCCTGGTGTATCTAAGAAAGTTATTTCTCTATCATTTATTTTAACTTTGTATGCACCTATTGCTTGTGTAATTCCTCCTGCTTCACCTTCTATAACATTTGTAGATCTTACTGCATCTAGTAATGAAGTTTTACCATGGTCTACGTGTCCCATAACTACAACTACTGGTGGTCTTGGAAGTAGGTCTTCTGGTTTATCTTCGCTATCATCAAATAGGATGTCTTCATCTGTTACAACTTCTTTCTTAACTGCTGTAACTCCAAATTCTTGGGCTATAAGATATGCTGTATCGAAATCTATTTCGTTGTTTATTGTTGCCATTATTCCATAACCAAATAGCTTTTTAATTATTTCGCTACTTGTCTTTTTAAGTTCTGCACTTAAATCTTTTACAGAAATTGTTTCTGGTATTGTTATTTCTGTTAATTGGAATATTTTTTGTTTGTTTCTTTCTTCTTGATTATTTGCTTTTTTCTTGTTTTTCTTTCCTCTTGCTGTTGTTAAATCATAGTAATCAAGCATTGTTCCTTCATCTGATAAGCCACGCTCTTGTTTTAAGTCTTTTAATTTATGTGAGCTAAATTCATCATAGTTATTCTTTCTGCTCTTATTTTTCTTGTTTCCTCTGTTGTCGTCATATTTGCTGTTATTTTTTTGCTTATCTATTGCTTTGTTTGCGTATTCTCTAACTGTTTCTTTTTCAACAACATCTGTAGCCATGATGTTTTTGATGTTCTTCTCTATACCTCTTTCATCTAAGCTACGATTTGGTCTGTTATTATATCCACCATTATTATTTCTATTTCCAAAAGGTCTGTTATTATTGTTTCCTTGTCTGTCTCTATTAAAGTTGTTATTTCTGTTTCCAAAATCTCTTCCGTTATTGTCTCTTGGTCTGAAACCATTGTTATTATTGTTATTGAAATTATTATTTCTGTTGCCAAAGTTTCTTCCTTCTTGGTTATTGTTAAATGGTCTTCTTTGATTATTATTATTATTGTTGTAATTATTGTTATAGTTTCTATTATCTCTATTATTATAATTTCTGTTTTGATTATCTCTGTTGTTATTGAAGTTCCTGTTTTGGTCATTTCTGTTAAAGAAAGGTTTTTCTTGTTTTACTTCTTGTTGTGCTACAGGAGTTGGTGTTGGTTGTTGTTTTGGTTCTTCTTGTTTTTGTACTGTAATAGGTTCTTCATGCTTTTCTTCTAGTTTTACTTCCTTTTTTACTTCTTCCTTTTTAGGTTCTTCTTTTTTACCAAATAATTCACTTACTGTTAATGGTTTTGTTGGTTTGTTTCTATAAACTATGTTATAGTCTTTGTTTCTCTCACGTTCAACAAATCCAACATCTTTTCTACGATTGTCTTGCTTTTTATCTTTTTTATTTTTATCCTCACTATCTTCTAGAATTACTTGTCTTCTAATTATTACTGGTTCCTCTTTAACTTCTTTTTTTGGTTTAGCTTCCTTATGTTTTTTTTGTTCTTCTGGTTTGCTATTCCCTTTAAAGCTTTTTTCTATTCTTTCAGCTTCTTCTTCACTTACACCACTTAAATGTGATGAAGCCTCTATTCCAAGTACTTTTGCTTTTTCCAAAGCTTCTTTACTTGTTACTCCTATTTTTTTTGCTATTTCATGAATTTTTATTTTATTACCCATTAATATCACCCCCTATTTGATTTTTAGCTGTTAGTTTGATTTTTTTGTTCGTTACCAATAATTACACCCCTTATATCTTCATAAATTTTTTGGTCTATATTACTTTTTAGAACTTTTCCAATTCTATTTGTTTTAATAACCTTATTTAAGCATTCTATATTATTACAAATATATGCGCCTCGTCCATCTAGCTTACCTGTTTTATCTACAATAATTTCATTATTTTTGTTTTTAACAATTCTTATTAACTTATATTTGTCTTTTTTTAAGTTACATGCCATACATTTCCTTTGAAATGCTTGTTTCATATTATTCATCATTTCCTTCTTCTACAGTTTTTTCTTCGTTTTTCTTGTTTTCTTCGTATGCCATTAACTCTCTGAATTGTGTTTCACTCTTTATATCTATTTTCCAGTTTGTAAGTTTTACTGCTAATCTTGCATTTTGTCCGCCTTTTCCTATTGCTAATGATAATTCTTCATCTGGAACTATTACTTGCGCAAATTTTTCGTCCTCTTTAATATCAACAGCCATTACATGTGCTGGTAATAATGCTGCACATATAAATGTTGCTGGGTCTTCGCTCCATTCAATAACATCTATTTTTTCGCCATTCATTTCGTTTATTATGTTTTGAATTCTTATTCCTTTTGCTCCTACACAAGATCCAACTGGGTCTATATCTGGGTTCTTTGAATATACAGCAACTTTGCTTCTATAACCTGGGTCTCTTGATACTGCTTTTACTTCTATTAAGCCTTCATATATTTCTGGTATTTCTAGTTCAAAAAGTTTCTTTATAACATCTGGGTGGCTTCTTGTTACTAGTACTTGTGGTGCTCCTTTTAGCCCTTTTTCTACACTTAAAACATATGCTTTTATTTTATCATTTACATGATAGTGTTCTGTTGGTATTTGTTCTTTTAAAGGCATAATTCCTTCTAGTTTTCCTAAGTCTAATACAACTGTTCCTTTATCTGCTTTTTGTATTATTCCTGTTACTATTTCGCCCTTTCTATCATTGTATTCGTCAAAAATCATGTTTCTTTCTGCTTCTCTTACTTTTTGAATAACGTGTTGTTTTGCAGCTCCTGCAGCTATTCTTCCAAAGTCTTTTGGTTTTGTTTCAATATTTATTATATCTCCAATTTTTGCTTTCTTTTCAATCTTTTTAGCATCTTCTAAAGATATTTGTAATTGACTATTCTCAACTGTTTCTACTACTTCTTTTTGTGCATATACATGAATTTCACCTGTTTGACTATCTATTTCAACTTTAACATTTTCAGCTGAATCGAAGTTTTTCTTGTATGCTGCAACAAGTGCTACTTCTAGTGATTCTAATAAATAATCTTTACTAATTCCTCTTTCTTTTTCTAATTCGTCAAGTGCCATAATTAATTCTTTGTTTTCATTACTCTTCATTTTTCTTATTCCTCCCTTTAATTCCAATCAAACATGGTTTTTATTTGACCTATGTTTTGTCTTTCTATTTCAAAAATTCCATTTTGCGTTTCTAAACTTATAATTGTTTCTGAATAGTCTTTTAAAATACCTTCATATTGCTTTTGCCCATTAAATGGTTTGAAAAGCTTTACTTGTACTTTAGCTCCAATATTGCATTGTAAGTGTTTATCCTTTTTCAAAACACGTTCTACTCCAGGTGAAGATACTTCTAAGAAGTATTGATCTTTGATATAATCTGCTTGGTCTAAGATTTCATTAATATTGTTGCTAACTAATTCACAATCTTCTAATGATATGCCTGTATCCTTATCAATATAAACACGTAAATAATAATCTTTTCCTTCTTTTACATATTCTACATCATAAAGATTATATCCTAATTCTTTAATCTTAGGCTCAATAAGGTTTTCAACCTTTTCTTCAATCTTTGCCAATTTTCATTTCTCCTTATTCTCAAAAGTTAAGAGTGGGCTTTGCCCACTCTTTAAGTATTTTTATTTAATTGCTATATTAATATACCACACTTTTCTTGAAAAATCAAGAGTTTTTAAGGAATTTTTAATTATTTGTGGTGTAAATATTTCTACCGTTATTTTAGTTTTTCTATTTCTTCTAGACTTAAGCCAGTTACTTTACTAATGAGTTCTATATTGACATTCTCTTTTAGCATATTTTTTGCTATTTAGTTTTACCTTTTGATTCTCCTTCTGCGATACCATCTTCCCTTCCACATTTATATCCTTCATCTTGTGCATATTCTATTGAGGCTTGTTCATCTCTTATTTGCCATTTCACTCCTATTTACTCTATTCTTCTTAATTGCAATAAAAATCGTTCGTCAAAACTTTACATATTTCGACAAACGATTTTTGTTCATATATACTAATCTGAGGTCCGGCTTGGGATAGGCTGAAAATTATTGCAATAATTGCAATATATTTTCTCCAAATTCACCAGAAAAATCTAAAATTTGGCCTGCAACTGGGATTTCAGATGTTAGAGAAACTAGAGGACGCAAACCGAAAAAGAAGTTGCGCGCAGCGCCAATGGAACCGAACAAGCTGTCGTATGAGTACGCGTAACCATTGCTCACGCGACCTAGGCCAAAGTAAGCATATTCTAAGTAAGCAATGACCCCACGAGAAGCCAGCCAATATCCATAATTCGTTTTGCTATTTCCAAATATCATTGCTTTGGCTGTTGCTGAAATTTCACTTGATACTTGTGGTGCTCCTGTTGGTGCATCTACTGTTGAATCAATTGCATAAAAATATCCATTTAATTCATATTCTCCTAAAACTGCTCCACTATCGCTTATTCCTTCTGGGTGATTTGGGTCATAATATTTTCCTGAATTACTTGTATCATTGTTGTTTTTTATTGCTGTCCACATATCTCCTAGGTCTTTTAGTTTCGTTGTTAAATTACTTGTTGTATTATAGGTATCATTTAAATAATACATTCCTCCTGCTGGTGTATATCCTAATGCTCTATTTACATCTTCTATTGTCATTCCTCTTGCATTTGTTCCATATAATTCTTTGCACATTCTGTTCACTTCATCTACTGCATTGTTATATGCTGCTGCTCCTTTAAAGTATATTTTATTTGTTGTTGGGTGTTCTGTTGTTAATAATAACACTTCATTTAGTCCATCGTTATCTTTATCTTCATATCCAAACACTACCCATTTAGTTTCCTCTGCATTTAAGGCTAATGTTTGATCTGAATCATATCCACTTTTAGCTGATGTTATACTTGTACTTGCTGTTTTACTTTCTGTTTCTCCTATTTGTTGTCCTATACTTAATGTTCTTCCTGTACTATCTCCATCATTAAATGCTTTACATTTTTCACATGTGCATCTTATCTGTGCTCTGGTATTATCTGTATATTGCCAATTATGTTTTGAACTTTTGTTATTTACATCTTCCAGTTTTCCCATTAGTTCATCAACTCTTGTCTGCTCTTCTTCAACTTTTGCATTTGTGCCATTTACTGCTTTTTCAGCACTGCCAAATAAATCTCCCTTAATTAGTAAATTTACACTTACTCCTACTAATATTAACAGAATTATTATGGTTATAATTAGCGCTATTAACGTTATTCCTCTGTTTTTTCTCATTTTTAACCTACTCCTTTTCTTTTGAAATCTCATTTCCTATACTGTATAGCCAAACGCAGGAGTTATATATTTTTTTCGAAAGAAAACAATCGAAGAGCCAACGGCTTCACTCGTGACCCTCGTAGCCATTTCGATTTTTTCTTGAGAACAAAACATATATAACTCAAGGCGAGATTTGGCGGACTTTATAGTACAAAACTAATTAAAATACACAACAAAAGAGCCAGACTTTTATCCATCTCTTACAAACAACTTTAATAAAGTATATGGGAATATGCTTGTTTTTTTCAAATGAACATAATGTGTGTACAGCCTCAAGACTTACAGTTACTGCTAAGTTCATTTTTTTCCTTCTTTGTTACTTTTTACTTTTGCCTTTTTTTGTATTTTATAATAAAAATTTACAAATTGCAATATATTTTTGCAATTTGTAATATTTTTGTAATATAAAAACTTCAGTCTCACACAAATATACTTTTTATTATTCCATTTTCTATACTTACGCTAAATATATTTTTTAATATTATAAGCACTATTGGTCCTACGAATAGTCCGAAGTACGCCTATTATTTTAAAACCAGTATACATGGCAAGTAATGTGAATATTGGGTGTATTCCAATTTTTCCACTTACAATTCTTGGTTCTAAAAGTTGCCTTGCTATTAATATTATTGCAAAAATTACTATTATTGCTATTCCTAGGTTTATATCTCCATTTAATGCCTCTATTATTGCCCAGGGTACCATTACTGTACCAGAGCCTAGTATTGGAAGTGCATCTACAAAGCCTATTGCTAGTGCTGTTAAAAATGGATATGGAACGTTAAAGTGGAAGATTTTTAGGATATATAACCCCACTAATACTATAATAAAGGAAATTATAATTAATATTGCCTCTGCCTTTAAATAATTTCCAAGCTCTCTTACAATGCTTCTAGTATGTGTGCCAATTTTCTTTGCCCATTTGTGTGGTAGTTGGTGTTCTATTGTGTCTGCAATATATATTTTATCTATACATATAAAATATGTTGCAAGTAAAGTAATAAATGTATAGATTGCAATTGTAGGAATTTCTGATATTATTTGTGTTGCCTTTGTAAGCACTCCTGAAACATAATTTGTTATAAAGCTAACTACTTTATCACTAGAGTTTTCTAGAATAGTCGCAACTTCCATTGGTAATTTTGTATTTCCTGTCTTTATACTTCCTATATAATTTTTTACTTGGTCATACATTAGCTGAATGTAATTGTTTAGGCCTTTTAAAAGATTTGAACTCTCTGTTATTAATGTAACTATTCCCCAAACAAGAAGTGCAAGTATTATTATAAAGATTATCACTATAACCATAATTGCACATTTTTTTCTTTCAAGCTTAGTCCTCCTAGATAATCTTTTTATAAGAGGCTCCACAAGAAGCGATATTACAAAACCAATTAAAAATGGCATATAAAAAATTGCTAGTTTAAATGATAAAAATATTAAAACTAGTGAGAGTATTAACATTAATATATTTTTTGTAATTCTTGTCCAATATCCAACATCTATAATCATTAAACTTCTCCTTATGTATTAAAATGAAGGCTGGAATTTAAACCCAGCCTTTATGAATTTTCTTCCTAATTTTATTATTTAATTTTAAAGAAAATTTATACATTTTTTTCTAATATGGTCTCCATGGTGGTTGCATTGGTCTTGGTGGACGTGGTGGCGGTGGCATAGGTGGTCTTTGATTTCTTCTTCTTAACAATTCTCTTAAAATTAAAATTTGAATTAAATCTCTTAGCATGAAGTTTTGCTGTCTTGTTTCCCCTCTCATTTCTGGTTCTTTTGCATTTGGATTTCTAACATCTCCATTTTTTAGAATTGGTCTTTGTGCATTTACGTTTTGGTTTGGTCTTTCTACTGGTTCAACATTCATGAATACTTCGTCAGTCATGCTATTTATTAAGTCCACTGTTATTTCTCTTTGGCTATTCTGCGTGCAAACTCTACATACCATTGGATATACAATTCTATATATATCTGGATACATTGTTTCTATAATTTCTGCAGATGTATTTCTATTTTGATTGTTTATATAGTTTGTATCATAATAATAGTTATCATAAGAATTTGTATAAATATTGTTTGGTATTTGGCTATAGCCTAAAACACTTCTCATATATTCTTCATAATCCATTATCTTCCCTCCTATAATCTGTTTTAAGTATATGCATTGAAGGGTAGAAAAAGTACCTAAAAAATAAAGAGACTAAAAAAGCCTCTTTATCTATTCAAAATTACTTCTACATTATCAAGCACAATGGTTGGAATTCGTGTGATTCCGTTATTTTTGGCAAACATCAGTTGAATGAAACCATCTAGCAGATAGTTGTTTCTATCTACTATTATTGGATGTGGCAGATGACCGAATTCTTGGTAAAAAGACTCTGTCTTTTTATATCTCTTACCAAGATAGCTCTCAGACATGATAAAATTCACTAAAATATTATCTATCTTTCGAGTTGTTATCCACTCTCTTGGTAAATAATATCCCTTCTTTCTTTTTTGCCTCATGTTGCTTGCCAAGAACCGCTTCTTTATTTCACTTTTTTGCTTAGATGGTGCTGCTAGCCAGTTTCTGTACTGACGTTCCGTCAGGTTGCCTTTATGTCCATTACATTCAGAACATGTTGGTGCAAGGTTGTTTGTGATATACGGACCGCCCAAATCTTGTGGATATAAGTGATCTATTGTAATATCACTGTTTGAAAGTTTCCGCCCACAATACCAACAAGTTTTACCTTTGATGGCTATTGTAAGCTCATTCATAAAACTATGTGAATACGCCCCTGGGAGTATCTTTAGAACTCCGTCCTCCATTTTTGCTTTACTTTCATAGTTGAACTTTTTGGGTAATTCGATAATCATCTAATTTACCTCCTACTATATTATTATTCTTAAATATTATATACCAGTTTTACATAGTTTTCAACTATTTTTCTTTGTTTGGTTTATATACACAAGTTTCATTGATAATTTGTCTGGTGATATTTTACTTAAGAAACGTAATACTTTTATTTTAAAACCTGGTACAATTACAAGTTTTCCTTTTAAAGCTTTATCTATTCCATATTTTGCAACATATTCACTAGATAATGCTTTTATGCTGAAGTGTACATTTGCAACATTATTAAAATTTGTTGCAACAGGTCCTGGGCATAATACACTTACCTTTACATTTGATTTTTCTCTTCTCAATTCTTCATATATACTTTCTGTAAGTCTTAATACATAAGCCTTTGAGCTATAATATGCAGCCATAAGTGGTCCTGGTGCAAAGCCTGCTATTGATGCAACATTTAGAATTCTTCCTTCATTCTTGGCTACCATATCTTTTAAAAATAGTTTTGTTAAAGTATGCACTGCTGTTATGTTTGTATTTATAAGGTTCACTTCTTTTTCTAAATTTGTTTCTGTAAATTTTCCAAATACTCCAAATCCTGCATTATTTATTACAAAATCTATATTTTCATTTTTAAGTTCTTCATATAGTTCTATACACTTTTCTTTTGTTGATATATCCTTTTCAATTATTTCTACATTTTCTCCTAATTCTTCTTTTAAGTTTGATAGTTTCTCTTTGTTTCTTCCAACTGCAAATACCTTGTATCCTAGTTTTACCAAATATCTTGCCATATCACGTCCTATTCCCGAAGATGCTCCTGTAACTAATGCATTCATTCCATTTCCTCCTTTTGCTATACATTATACCATATTTTATATAAAAATTACTTTTTTTCTTGACGAATTTTATTATTCATTGTACAATAGTTTCGGGTGTTGATTAATGAAAGAATTTAAATTGGATTTTTATGATAAAACTAGCTTAAAAAGCTATAACCTAGATGAAAGCATGAGATATCAACTTGCAATGCTTGGCAGTTTAGATGTTTTTACTAGAAAACATTCTGAAAATGTTGCCAGTATAACTTGTAGAATATGTGAATATTTGCACATGAAAGACTATTTCACTGTGTACTGTACATTATGTGCATACTTGCATGATATTGGCAAACAGTTTATTCCTCCAGCAATATTACAAAAACCTGCTGCTCTTACTCCTGAAGAATTTGAAATAATGAAAACCCACACTACAATAGGTCATGAAATGTGTATGAGGGATGCAAAGTTACGCCCATACGCAGATGTTCCTTGGTGTCATCATGAAGGTTTAGATGGATCTGGCTATCCTCGTGGGCTTACATATAAAGAAATTCCATTAGAAGCCAAGATCATTCGAGTTGCAGACGAGTTTGATGCTATAACAAGTAAAAGGCAATATAAAACACACATTGGAGTTACTGAAACTCTAAATATACTGGTAAGTGAAACTAAGCCATCAAAAGGTCAAAAATATGGAAAAGTTGAACCAAGATTTGTAAAAGCTTTAATTAAGGTAATCGCTGATGATGTAGAATATGAACTTTATAATGTAGGATTATATGTTGACTACTTAAAGGAAGAAATTAAAAGACTTGAACAAATTGGTAATTACATAAAAAAAATGAATACTACTCACAGCGAAACTGATAAAGCTTATTATTATGGTGTAATAAAAACCACTTTTCAACCTGGAGAAAATCTAGAAAATTATGAACATGTTCTTTTAGAATACAAAGAAGCTTATGATACTCGTAAACAAGGAATGGCAGATTTAGCAGTAGAATTAAAAACAATTAAAAAATTGAAAGTATAGTAGCAAAAGAATGTAGATTTTATTTTCTACATTCTTTTACTATCTGTTTTAAATTGTTTACAAGATAATCTACATCTTCTTTTGTGTTTTCTTTTCCAAATGTAATTCTAAGAGATCCTTGTAAATATTCCATTTCTGTTCCTATTGCTACCAAAACATGTGATGGAGCCGTTGAGCCCGTATTACATGCAGAACCTGTTGATGCACATATTCCTTTTTCATCTAGCTTTAATAATAAGTCTCCTCCATCTACTCCTTTAAATGAAAAGTTTGCATTCCCTGGAAGTCTATTTGACCTATCTCCATTTAAAATTGCATCTGGAATTTCTTTTTCAACTCTTGAAATATAATAATCTCTTAAACTTTGCAAATGTTCATTGTAATTATCTATTGTTTTATACGCTATATCAATAGCTTTGCCAAGCCCTACAATTCCTGCTGTGTTTTCTGTACCTGCTCTTTTATCTTTTTCTTGGTGTCCTCCATCTTGTAGTTTTTGAAATTCTATTCCTTCTCTTACATATAATGCACCAACGCCTTTAGGTCCATAAAATTTATGAGCAGACATAGATAAGCTATCTATATTCATTTTTTGCACATCTATCCTAATGTTTCCAATAGCTTGCACACTATCTGTATGGAAAATTATATTGTGCATTTTTGCAATTTTTCCTATTTCTTCTATTGGTTGAATTGTACCTATTTCATTGTTTGCAGTCATTATTGTAATTAGTATTGTGTTTTGAGTTATAGCATTTTCAAGTTCTTTTAAAAGTATTCTTCCATTTTTATCTACATTTAAATAGGTTACGTTAAACCCCTCTTGCTCTAACGTTTTGCAACTATTTAAAACTGCATGGTGCTCAATTTTACTTGTTATAATATGATTTCCGTTTACTCTATTTGCTCTTGCAATTCCTTTTATTGCTATGTTGTCGCTTTCGCTTCCACAACCTGTAAAATATATTTCCTTTGGGTGTGCATTTATTGCTTTTGCTACTTTTTCTCTTGCTTCTTCAATAGCTCTTTTCGCTCTCCTTCCAACCCCATAAATTGAAGAAGGGTTACCATATTCTGTGCTAAAAAATGGTAACATCTCTTTGAAAACCTCTTTGCTCACACCTGTGGTTGCAGCATGATCAAAGTATTTTATATTATTCAAACAAATTCCTCCCATACTAAATTTGCTAAATCAATTCCTTTTTTAGTTAATTTTATATAGTTTGTGTCTATTTCTATTAATTTATTCTTAACTAATTTATCTAACTGTTCTCTATATATGTATATGGGATTTGATATGAATTTGTTCTTAAATTCCTGGATATTCACTCCTTCTATTTTTCTTAAACCTAGTAACATGTACTCGTTCTGTTCATCTTCTGTACTTTGAATTTCATGAATTTTTCTATACTTCTTAAAGTTTTCTAAGTATTTTTGTAAATTTGAAGTATTTGAATATCTTGTTTTGTTCATATATGAATGTGCAGCAAGTCCAACTCCTATGTATTCCTTTTGCTTCCAACAATCTGTATTGTGTTTAGATTCAAAGCCTTCTCTTGCAAAATTTGATATTTCATAGTGCTTAAAACTAGCATTTTCTAGTGTATTTTTAACTTGCCAATACATTTTTCTTTCTTCCAATTCACTTGGCTGTTCTAAAGCCCCTATAGTTACTTTTCTTTCTAATACTGTTCCTGGTTCAAGTATTAGCGAATATACAGAAACGTGTTTTGGTTTTAGCTTAATTACTTCTTCTAAAGATTTTTGCACATCTTCTAGTCTCTGGTTTGGTAAACCTATCATTAAATCTATGTTTATATTGTCAAAGCCAACTTCTTTGGCCAATTTATATGTTTCTAAAAATTGTTCAAATGTGTGAATTCTGCTTATTTCTTGTAGTATTTTATTATTTGTGCTTTGCAAGCCTATACTTAATCTATTAATTCCTGTATTTAGATAATCTTTAAGCTTCTCTTCTGTAACTGTTCCTGGGTTTACTTCTATTGTAATTTCTTCTGCCTCATCTTTATTTATTGATTTTAAAACTTCTGTAATGTATTTACTAGGTATAAAAGATGGTGTGCCTCCACCTATGTATATTGTTCTTATTTTATATTGTTCTAAGTTTTCCTGCTTGATTTCCTCTAATAACTTATTTATATATTTATCAATTATATCTTCTTTATTTGAAAATGATACAAAGTCGCAATAGTCACACTTGTGGGCACAAAATGGTATGTGAATATATAGACCTATTTCTTTTTTAATCATTTTTTGGTTCCTCTGAAATTTTAATAATTTTATTTAATCTGTGGCTTACTCCTGATTTGCTTAAAGGTTTTTCTAATAGTTTCCCAATTTCATCATAAGATAAGTCGGGGTTTTTAAGTCTTAGTTCTGCAATTTCTTTAAGCTCATTTGTAAGTAAGTTAAACTTATGTTTCCTTTTTAGCTCTTTAATTGCAATAATTTGACTATTTGCAGCACTCAAAGTTTTATTCAAATTTGCAGTTTCGCAATTTACTATTCTATTCACATTATTTCTAGCTTCCTTCAAAACACGTGCTTCCTCAAACCTTAAAACTCCATTATTTGCACCTATTAATGCTAGGAAGTTAACAATATCTTCACTATCTTTTATGTATGTAATATATCCTTTTCCTTTTTTAATTACCTTTGAATTTATTTCAAAATTTTCCAAAAGGTTTGCAAATTTTGTTGCATTTTTCTTTGTTTTAAATAAAATCTCTAAATGATATTCTTTCTTAGGGTCTGCAATAGAGCCAGACTTAATAAAGGCTTCCCTTATTTGAAGTCTTGCAATTTGTTCTTCCTGTTTTAAATTACTATTAGCGTCCCACATTTTTAAACTTAATAATTCATCTCTTACATCTGTTGCAAATGACATATGATTTCTCCTATTAATTAATTTATTTATAGATAGATTAGTAAATTATTAAATGAATTAAGAAATTTGTTGAAAATATCGAAAGGAAAAATGTCTATATTTATTCAACTTCTTTTGACCAAAGTCCATGTTTATTACAAAAAGAATAAATTATACTTCCTTTAACATATGGAAATACTACACTTGCTTTTTCATTTGGTAATAAAAATTTCTTTATGATTTTATTGTCTGATGACATTGCAATCCATTCTATAAAATGTTCTTCTTCCATGACATGATTTACATTTACAATTATATATTCTTCTATAATTTCATAATTAGGTACATGTTTTTCAAAAGCTGCATCTACGCTATTGGGAACTAATTCTATCATTTCTTCACCACAGCATTTAATATTACAGTTATTACATGTACAATCTTTTACAACTTCAATTAAAGCTTGACATTTAGAGCATTTTTTTATTACTAATTCTTTTTTCATAAAATTCCTCCATTTTTAATTTTTTAAATATACATTTTGCTTCTGGAGCTTACGACGGGAATCGAACCCGTGACCTCTTCCTTACCAAGGAAGTGCTC
>USEM01000027.1 GCA_900553695.1 uncultured Clostridium sp.
TGATAAATGATATATTAATTGAAAATGGTTTTAATGTATTAAATAACAGATTAGGTTCAAACCTAAATTCTGGAATTGCATGTAGCTTGCTTACAAAGGCATCACTTAAAAACAAGATAACAGAAGAAATAGCAGTGTTTGAAGTTGATGAAAGAAGTTCAAAGTTAATATATAAGTACATAAAACCAGACTATTTAGTTTGCACAAATCTTTTTAGAGATTCAATAAAAAGAAATGCAAATACAGATTATATAGTAGATATCATAAACAGTAGTCTTCCAAAAGAAACAACATTAGTTTTGAATGCTGATGACTTAGTATCTTGTAGCCTTGGAAAAGATAATAAGAAAATATATTATGGAATAGACAAACTAGATACTGATGTGAAAGAAACAACAAACATAATAAAAGACATAAAAACCTGCCCAATATGCGATACAAAGCTAAAATATGAATATGCAAGATATCATCATATAGGAAAAGCATATTGCCCAAACTGCAGTTTTAAATCTCCAGAAAGTAATTTCCTAGTAAAAAATATTGATAAAGTAAGAAAAGAAATAATAATAAAGGAAACTCAAAAAAGCTATAAATATAATATGATAGCTGATAGCTTATTTAATATCTACAATGAACTTGCAACAATTACAATTTTAAGAACAATAGGAGTTTCAGCAACAAACATTAATAATGCAATAAAGAAAACGAAAATAGTAGAAACAAGAATAAGTGAAGAGGATATTAATGGAAAAAGGGTAATAACACACCTCTCAAAAGGGCAAAACCCAGTAGCTGCATCACGTGTGTTTGATTATGTACAAAGTGAACCAGGAAATAAGGCTGTAATTCTAATAATAGATGATTGTGATGATGCGAAAAATTCATCAGAAAACCTTACATGGCTATATGATGCAGACTTTGAGCTTTTAAACAAAGATGATATTAAACAAATAATAATAGGTGGAGTAAGAGCAAACGACTACTATTTAAGATTACTATATGCAGGAGTTCCAGAAGAAAAAATAATTAAAACAATAAATGAATTTGAAACAACAAAATTTATAGAAAAGGATGTAGATACAATATTTATTCTTCATGATATCTATAAATATGATGTGGCACTTAAATTAAAAGATAATATAAGAGGGGGTAAGATTTAATGAAAATAGAAATATTATACCCTGAAATGAGCAATATATATGGAGATTATGGAAATATCATGTTTCTAAAAAAATGCTTGCCAGAAGCAGAATTTATAGAAACAAGTTTGCATACAGAACCAGCATTTAGCAAAGAAAATATTGACTTAATTTACTTAGGTTCAATGACAGAAAAGGCACAAGAAATAATTATTAGGTCATTAAAACAATATAAAAACAAGCTAAATGAATACATACAAACAGGAAAGGCAATACTATTTACAGGAAATAGCCTAGAAATTCTTGGAAAGTATATAGAAAATGATGATGGTTCAAAAATAGAAGGCTTAGGTTTATTAGATATATATTCAAAAAGAGAAATGTTCAATAGATACAACTCATTATTTTTAGGCGAATTTGAAGGAATGAAGATTGTAGGCTTCAAAGATCAATTTGCACATTCTTATGGAAATAATGAAACAAATTATTTTGCAAAAGTAATTCGAGGAGCAGGTTTAAACCGTGAAAGCAAGCTCGAAGGAATTAGAATTAATAACTTTATAGGAACATCAATTCTAGGACCAATTCTAGTATTAAATCCAGAATTTGCAAAGTATTTTGTACACAAAATATTAGGACAAGCAAATGCAAAAATTCCATTTGAAAAAGCAGCTTTAGAAAGCTATGAAGCAAGATTAAAAGAGTATGAGGATAAAAAAAGAAGTCTATAACGTGCTTAAAGAAGGTGGAGGAAAATTAGAATAATGGAAAAATTTAATAATATTTAAAATAATTTATGGGGGTATATATGTTAGTTTATAAATTAAAAGCAATATTTGGGATGAAATATAAGGAGTTTTTTAAAACAATAGATTGTGTTCATGAGAAAACAAACAAAAGTAAGATAAGCATTTTTTTTGATATAATCACATGTACAATAAAGTATGGAGCAGGCCATAATGATTATAGAATTTTTGAATTTTACAACATGAAACCAGAAAACAGAGACACATACCTTACAAGATTTAGAAACAAGAAAATAGTAGAATATCTAAATGATACAGCATATAGAGAATATTTTAATGACAAATCAAAGTTTACAGCACGTTTTAGTAAATACCTAAAAAGGGATTTTGGTGATATCGAAAAAATGAGCTTAGAGGAATTTACAAAATTCATAGAAAAAAATCAGACAATATTCTGCAAACCTTATAAGGGAGATTCAGGAAGAGGAATAGAAAAGCTTAGCTTAAATGACTTTAAGAATGCTGAAGCAATGTATAACTATATCAAAGAGAAAAAAATTGGCGTAATTGAAGGAGTTATAAAACAACACGAAGGTATGGCAAAAGTTAACCCATATGCAGTAAATTGTATGAGACTTGTTACTGTTGTAAAACCAAACAAAGAAGTTGATGTTGTATATGGTGTTGTTAAATTTGGTTGTACAGAAAGCTTTGTAGATAATATGGGCTTTGGAGCGGTATCAGCACCAATAGATTTAGAAACTGGAAAAATTTCAGCTGATGCACAAACTTGCACAGGGGTAGTTTATAAAAAACACCCAGTATCAAACATAGAATTTAAAGGTTTCCAAATACCATTATTTAATGAAGCAAAAGAACTTGTAAAAAAAGCAGCTTTAGAAGTTCCACAAATAAGACAAGTTGGTTGGGATATTTGCATAGGAGAAAAGGAACCAATAATAATTGAAGGAAATGAATGGTCAGATTATATGTTCTGGCAATTACCAGCACAAACACCAAATAAAATAGGATTAATGCCATATTACAGAAAACTATTACCAGAATTACATTTATAAAAAATCAAAAGTAAATAAAAAAATCACTAGCAGATTTTAGCTAGTGGTTTTTAATTTTATTTCGTAAGCATTTTTAACATCTTAGGGTAAAGCTTAACAGCATTTTTCTTCCAATTATCAACAATAGATTTTGCATGTTCTCTAGAACCAGCAAATGTTCTAACTTCAAAAGTTACTTTTCCATTTTCAGTAATCTTGCAAACTACTGTATAAGAGTTTTCACTCTCAGGAATGAAATCAGCTGTGATAGAGTATTCATCCTCAATAGAACGTAAGTCTTCTTTAAATTTATTATCAATTTGGAACCTTGTAAAACCTGGTATTAAGTCTTGAACTAAACCAATTGCTTGTCTACCTTCATCAGTCATTTCATATATAGTTTCGTTCTTATCAGAAGTCCCTTTTAAAATATATTTGTTTTCCATTAAATCTAGCAAGAACTGTTGAAAATAAAAATAATTCATATCTTCAAATGTTAAAAGTAATTTATAAAACGCAGTGTTTTCAAGGGGTTTATTAACTTTATTTAGTAAATATAAAATTAAGGCCTTGTTTTCCGCTAAAGTTTCATTATCTGATGCAAGTTTCATAAAATCAAATCCTTTCAAAATTCAAAACCATTATATCATAAATCTAATAAAAAACCAATACAAAAGTCCAAAAAAGCCAAAAAGAGCAGTGGTCTTATGTAAGGACCACTGCTATGGAAGCATTACCACAGATAAACTTTATTGTGGCGTGCGAACCATTTCTCAATTCTTTTTCTCTCTTCAGGCATGTTCTTAAAAAGAACAATGTAGAAAAAAGCTTCCCAAAATTTCGGGGCAATGAAGTAAATGCCATAGATGAAAGAGCCAAAACCAAAAACGATTTCTGCAAAAACAATAAGGGTTCCGAATGTGTTGTTGGGGATGCCAATAGCTTTCCAGCTGAAGCCTACCCGAAGGAGGAAAAGTGCAATTGCAATCAAAACGATTGCAAAAATGGTTCTGATGACCGAGTTAGTAAATTTCTTAAACATGAGATTTAGCCTCCAATTATAATTTGGCAAAAAGCCTTTTTGATAATTTAATTATAGCACAAACAGGGCGAAATATCAAATAATAGAAAGGTTTTAACATATTTACTATAATCTTTTGTTCCAAAAACCTCTTACTTTTTTCAAAAAAATATGATATAATAGGCAACATAAATAGAGAAAATTTAGGAGAAAAATATGGATTTTGTACATTTACATACACACACGGAATTTAGTTTATTAGATGGAGCAAATAAAATAAAAGAACTACCAGCACGTGCAAAAGAACTTGGAATGAAGGCTATGGCAATTACAGACCATGGTGTTATGTTTGGTGTGGTTGATTTTTATAAAGAATGTAAAAAGGTCGGAATTAAGCCTATTATAGGTTGTGAAGTTTATGTCGCACCACGTACAAGATTTGATAAAGAATCTAATATAGATAATAAATATTCACACTTGATTTTGCTTGCAAAAAATGAAATTGGATACAAGAATTTAAGTATTTTAGTTTCAATGGGCTTTATTGAAGGCTTTTATTATAAACCAAGAATTGACTTAGAACTTTTAGAAAAATACCATGAAGGTTTAGTTTGCTTAAGTGCTTGTTTAGCAGGAAGTGTAAATAAGGCAATTTTAAAAGATGACATGGAAGAGGCTAAACGAATTGCTTTGTGGCACAAAAATATCTTTGGAGAAGATTATTATTTAGAAGTACAGCCCAATGGCTTGCCAGAACAAGTATTAGTAAATCAAAAACTTGTTGAACTCTCTAGAGAGCTTAATATCCCTTTAGTTGCAACAAACGACTCACATTACCTAAAAAAGGAAGATGCATATATTCACGAGATATTATTATGCATTCAAACAGGCAAGAAGATGAGTGACCCAGATAGAATGAAAATGGGTGTTGATGAGTTTTATGTAAAATCACCAGAAGAAATGGCAGAGTATTTTAAAAACATACCTGAAGCAATAGAAAATACTGTAAAAATTGCAGAAAAATGCAACTTTGATTTTGAATTTGGAAATACAAAACTTCCAAATTATGAGGTGCCAAAAGAATATGCAACACATGCAGACTTTTTCAAAGAACTATGTAGAACAGGTTTGAAAAAAAGATATGGAGATAACCCAAGTAAAGTAGCACAAGATAGGCTAGAATATGAAATATCTGTAATAGAAAAAATGGGATATATTGATTACTATCTTATAGTTTGGGACTTCATAAACTATGCCAAAACACAAGGTATTTCAGTAGGGCCAGGACGTGGTTCTGGAGCAGGTTCAATAGCAGCATTTGCAATGGGTATAACAGATATAGACCCAATAAAATACAACTTACTTTTCGAAAGATTTTTAAACCCAGAAAGAATAAGCATGCCCGATTTCGATATAGACTTTTGCTACGAAAGAAGACCAGAGGTTATAGAATATGTTGCAAGAAAATATGGAAGAGATCACGTATCACAAATAATTACATTTGGTACAATGGCAGCAAAGATGGTAATAAGAGATGTTGCAAGAGTTCTAGATATTCCATATGCTGAAGCAGATAAACTTGCAAAAATGATACCAAATGAAGTGCATATAACTATAAAAAAAGCATTAGAACAAAATAGAGAATTACAAGAATTATACGAAAATGATGAAGAAACAAAGAAAATATTAGATATAGCAATGAGATTAGAAGGCTTGCCACGTCAGGCTTCAACACACGCATGCCGGAGTGCTAATTACAGATAAACCAGTTTTAGATTATGTACCTTTATATGTAAATGAAGGAACAATAGAAGCACAATTTATAATGACAACTCTAGAGGAATTACGGACTTTTAAAAATGGACTTCTTAGGTTTAAGAACCCTAACAGTTATATCTGATACAATAAAGTTTGTAAAACAAAACAGAGGAATAGACGTTTCTTTTGACCAAAATATGAACGATCCAAAAGTATTTAAAGAAACCTGGCAATCTGGAAACACAGTAGGAGTATTCCAATTTGAAAGTCAAGGCATGACAAACTTTATGAAGGAATTAAAGCCAGATACCCTAGAAGATATAATCGCAGGAGTATCACTATATAGACCTGGCCCAATGGACCAAATTCCAAGATACATAAAAAACAAGCTAGACCCAACACATAGTGAATATACACACCCAGCATTAGAGCCAATTTTAAATGTAACATATGGTTGTATGGTTTACCAGGAACAGGTAATGCAAATAGTTAGAGACCTAGCAGGATATTCGCTAGGTAGAGCAGACCTAGTAAGACGTGCAATGGGAAAGAAAAAACTAGATGTAATGGCAAAAGAAAGAGAATACTTTATACATGGACAAACAGACGAACAAGGGAATGTACTAATACCAGGTTGTGTAAGAAATGGAATAGATGAACAAAGTGCAAACAAAATATTTGATGAAATGGCAGAATTTGCAAAATATGCATTTAATAAATCACACGCGGCAGCATATGCAGTAGTAGCATATAGAACAGCATATTTAAAAACATACTATCCTGCAGAATTTATGGCAGCAACTTTAAACAGCTTCCTAGGAAATTTAGATAAAATACCAGAATACATTGTTGAATGTAAAAGGTTAAATATTGAAATATTAAAACCAAGTATAAATAATAGCTTTACAAAGTTTACTGTAAATGATAATAAAATTCGTTTTGGACTTGGTAGTGTTAAAAATGTTGGTACATCTGCAGTTGAGACGATAGTACAAGAAAGAGAAAAGAATGGCGAATTCAAGAGCTTTACAGATTTTGCAGAGAGAATGCAAGGAGAAGCGGTAAATAAAAAATGTATAGAAAGTTTAATAAAATCAGGAGCATTCGATGAACTTGGAGAAACTCGTCATACACTACTAAATTCTTTTGAAGGAGTACTAGACACAATATCAGGAGAAACTAAAAAATCTATAGAGGGCCAAGTTACAATGTTTGATATTGCAAGTCAAGAAACAACTGAAAAACATAAATATACTTTAAACAAAGCCGAGGAATATGACGAAAGAGAACTTCTAGATATGGAAAAAGAAATGCTAGGAATATACATATCTGGTCATCCACTTGCTAAACTTCAAGAAAAAATAAAAGCAAACACCAATATAAACACATTACAAATGATAAGCATGAAGGAAGAAAAAGATTTTAGTAAAGATGGAAAGCCAGTAAAATATGCAGGAATTATAACATCAGTAAAGAAAAAGTACACAAAAAACAATACAATAATGGCATTTGTTACAGTAGAAGACTTATATGGAAGCACAGAAATAATAGTGTTTGATAGTTGCTATAACAGGTCATCAAGTATTCTTTTAGAAGATAATATTGTACTAGTAGATGGAAGACTTAGTATAAGAGAAGATGATGATGTAAAAATAGTAGCAAATTCTATTACAGATTTTGAAACAGTAGCAAAACAAGCACAAGAAACTGAAACAGTAATGAAGCAAGAACAAAGACCAAAGGCACTTATTTTAGACATACAAAATGCAAGCGAAGAACAAAAATCACGCTTAAGAGGAGCAATTAGATTTTTTATGGGAGACAGAAACAACATAGCAGTTAAAGTGCAAGATAAAGAAGGGCTAAAGCCTTGTGGCGCAATATATTTAAATGAAGAAATCTTAAAGGAATTTAAAGAAATACTAGGAGAAGAAAACGTAAAAATTTAACATAAAAAAATAAAATTTTCTTCTGGAAAAATTATTTACTTTTACCAAAATTTATGGTATAATAATTAAGGTCGGTAAAGAAATATTGCAATAAAGGAGTGTCAGTAAAAGTGTTTAATATAGGAGATAAAGTAGTATACCCAATGCATGGTGCAGGCATTATACAAGATATAGAAGAAAAAAATATTTTGGGAGAAAAAACAGCGTATTACATAATTAAAATGCCTGGCGAAGTTAAGGTTATGGTACCAACAGCAAAGGCAGAAGAAATTGGCATGCGAAATATCATAGATGGAGAAACAGCAAGTAAAGTATTCCAAGTATTAGAAACAGATTCTACAGAAATGTCACTAAACTGGAACAAAAGATATAGAGATAATATGGAAAAAATGAAGAGTGGAGATATTTACGAAGTAGCTGATGTAGTGAGAAACTTAAGCTTCAAACAAAAAGAAAGAGGCTTATCAACAGGTGAAAAAAAGATGCTACTTAATGCAAAACAAATATTAGTAAGTGAATTAACACTTGCAGAAAATGCGCAAAAAGAGGCTATTGAAGAATTAGTAGATAGTAAAATAGATAAATCATTTGCAGAATACAATGGACTAGATGAAACAAGCCCAATAGGAAAAGTAATAAAATTTTAATTTAAAGAACAGATTAATTTCTGTTCTTTTTTTGTAAAAACCCTTTATTTTTATACCCAACTTATGGTAGAATAGTAATGAAAAATTTTTAAAAGGAGTTATGTTAAAAATGAAAATTGCGTACAAACGAATTTTATTAAAGCTTAGTGGTGAAGCACTAGCAGGCGAAAGAAAAAATGGAATAGATGCAGAAACATTAGGAAACATATGCGACAAAATAAAAGAAATAGTAGATATGGGAGTAGAAGTTTCAATTGTAGTTGGAGGAGGAAATTTCTGGAGAGGAAGATATGGACATGAAATGGAAAGAACAACATCAGACTATATGGGAATGCTTGCAACAACAATAAATGGTTTAGCACTTCAAGATGCTCTAGAAGCAAGAGGTATTAAAACTAGACTTCAAACAGCAATAGAAATGAGACAAATTGCAGAACCATACATAAAGAGAAAAGCAGCAAAGCATTTAGCAAATGGTAGAGTTGTAATATTTACATGTGGTACAGGTAACCCATATTTTACAACAGATACAGGAGCAGCTCTAAGGGCAGCAGAAACAAATTCAGAAGTTATTTTACTTGCAAAAACAATAGACGGAGTATATTCAGCAGATCCAAAAGAAGATAAAACAGCAGTTAAATATGATGAAATATCTTACATAGATATTTTAAAACAAGACTTAAAAGTTATGGACTCAACAGCAACATCACTTTGCAGGGATAACAATATTCCACTTGTAGTATTTGGAATAGACGACCCAGAAAACATAGTTAGAATTATAAAGGGTGAAAGAATAGGAACCCTAGTTAGATAAGGAGAGATTTTTATGGATTTAAATAATATTGAAGAAAAAATGAATAAGACAATTAGTGTATTACAAGAAAATTTATCAGAAGTTAGAGCAGGTAGAGCAAATCCTGCAATACTAAACAAAATTACAGTAAGTTACTATGGAGTTCCAACTCCAATAAACCAAGTAGCAGGAATTTCAGTTCCAGAAGCAAGATTAATAGTAATTCAACCATGGGACGCAACACTTTTAAAAGAAATTGAAAAAGAAATATTAAAAGCAGAAATAGGAATAAACCCAAACAATGATGGAAAAGTTATAAGACTTGCTTTCCCAGAACTAACAGAGGAAAGAAGAAAAGAGCTTGTTAAAGATATAAGAAAAATGGGAGAAGAATCAAAAGTATCTGTCCGTGCAGTTAGAAGAGAAGGAATGGATATAGCAAAAGCTGAACAAAAAGATGGTGGCATGACAGAAGATGAATTAAAATCAATGGAAGATAAAATTCAAAAATTAACAGATAAAAAGGTTGCAGAAATAGACCAAATGATAGAAAACAAAGAAAAAGAAGTAATGAGTGTATAAAAACAAAGCACAGAGTTAGATAAAATTGAAACTCTGTGTTTTATTTTTATTAGGAAAATGTCGAAATATGTCGAATAGTGTCGACATTAGACGAACGATTTTTCTTGATTTTCTAGGCTATATGGTGTATCATTAATTAAGTAGCTTTTTACTAAACAAAAACAAAGAAAGGGGAAGAAAAACGTGAAGAACTTAGGAATCTACTATGGTGCTACGCTTTTAGATGAAACAGATTTAGTAGAGTCGAAAAACAAAAATAGGATCATATTAGAGTATTATAAGAACAAAAAACGTTCTATAAAAATATTAAAACCAAAGATTTCTTACGGAGTAACCATTGTTAAAAAAGAATATGAAAAAGACAGAATTAAATTAGAAACAAAAGAAGTTACACAAATATCCACTAATGAGAATAAAGTACGAAGCATCATCGAATTGCTAAAAACATACAAAGTAACACCAATAGCACTTAATGATGTTTTAGCAGATTTACTAAAGCAACCAGAATTTCAAGAAAGTTAAACATCAAGTAATGCCAAAAAAAGTGGCATTATTTTTTTAACAAAAATCACTTTACTTTTAAACAATCTTGTTGTAAAATATTAGCATATTAAAAGAAAAGGAGCAGGGATGTATTGATGACCAATAATTGGTTTAACAAAACTGTTGATGAAACAGTAAACGAACTTAAAACAAATGAGGAGAGTGGGCTTACCACAGAAGAAGTAAACACAAGGAAAGAAAAATATGGGCTAAATGAATTAGCCAAAAAAAAGAAGAAAAGTACTTTTGTAAAGTTCTTAGAGCAATTTAAAGACTTTATGATAATAGTGCTTATTATTTCGGCCGTAATTTCTGGAATTGTTGGAGTAAAACAAGAAGGACTTTCAGGTATGACAGATACAATTATAATTTTAGTAGTTATAATTGCAAATGCAATAATTGGAGTTTTGCAGGAAAACAAAGCAGAAAAATCTTTAGAGGCATTACAAAAATTAAGTAGCCATGTTGCAAAGGTTATGAGAAATGGTAAATTACTTACAATACCATCAAGAGAGTTAGTTCCAGGTGATGTTGTAATTTTAGAAACAGGAGATTATGTTCCAGCAGATTTAAGAATAATAGAAGCAGTAAATTTAAAAGCACAAGAATCAGCATTAACAGGAGAATCTGTACCAGTTGAAAAAATGTCAGCAAGAATTGAAGACGAAAAAGTTGGAATTGGCGATAGAATAAATATGCTATTTGCTTCAAGCTTAATTACATATGGTAGAGGAAAAGCCATAGTTGTTGAAACAGGTATGAATACTGAAGTTGGTAAAATTGCAAATATAATTAATTCAGCAGAAGAAGGAGAAACACCACTTCAAGCAAAATTAAATAAACTTGGAAAAACACTTGGAATAGTTGCATTAATTATATGCTTTGTGATATTTGGAATAGGTTTATTATATGGTAAAGATGTAATAGAAATGTTCCTAACAGCAGTTAGTTTAGCAGTTGCAGCAATACCAGAAGGCTTGCCTGCAGTATCAACAATAGTTTTAGCAATAGGTGTTCAAAGAATGGTAAAGAAAAATGCAATAGTAAAGAAATTACCAGCAGTTGAAACACTAGGAAGTGCAACTGTAATTTGTTCAGATAAAACAGGTACATTAACACAAAATAAAATGACAGTTGAAAAAATTTATTATGACAATAAAGTCTTTGAAGTAAAAGATTTCAAAAGAGACTTATGCGACGAAGATTTAAACAAATTAATATATGCAAGTATGTTGTGTAATGATACAAAAATAACAGAAAGCGATAAGTTAGCAGGAGATCCAACAGAAACAGCTTTAGTCGATTTAGGCTTTAAATTAGATTATGAAGGAACTCTATATGGGCAATATCCACGTGTGCAAGAAATTCCATTCGACTCAGATAGAAAATTAATGACAACAGTAAATGAATCAAATGGAAAGTACATAGTTTACACAAAAGGTGGTGTAGATGAACTTCTTGCAAGATGTACAAAATATATAATAAATGGAGAAATAAAAAACGACCTAAAAGAATTCAAAGAAAGAATTAAAGAAGTAAATAATGAAATGGCAAGTTCAGCATTAAGAGTTCTTGCAATGGCATACAAAGAGCTAGACCATAAACCTACAAATGAAGAAATGAATTCAATGGAATCAGACTTAATTTATATAGGAATGGTAGGTATGATAGACCCACCAAGACTAGAAGTAAAAGATGCAGTTGCAAAATGTAAAAAAGCAGGAATAAAAACAGTAATGATTACAGGAGATCACAAAGTAACAGCAATAGCAATTGCTAAAACATTAGGAATATTGGAAAATGAGGATGAAGCAATAACAGGATTAGAACTTGAAGAAATGAGCCAAGAAGAGCTAGAGAAAAATGTACGTAAATATTCAGTTTATGCAAGAGTATCACCAGAGCATAAAGTAAGAATAGTAAAAGCATGGCAAGCAAATGGCGAAATAGTTGCCATGACAGGAGATGGAGTAAATGATGCACCATCACTAAAAATTGCAGATATAGGTTGTGCAATGGGTGTTGTTGGAACAGACGTAGCAAAAGAAGCAGCAGATGTAATTCTAACAGACGATAACTTTGCAACAGTAGTTTCAGCAGTAGAAGAAGGACGTCGTATTTATGATAACATACTAAAAGCAATACAATTTTTACTATCAAGCAACATAGGAGAAATAGTAACATTATTTGTAGCAATACTAATAACACCATGGTTATCAAGCAAATTTGGAATAGATATTAACCTAATACAAACATTATTACCAATTCATTTATTATGGATAAACTTAGTAACAGATTCACTACCAGCTTTAGCATTAGCAGTAGACCCAGCAGAAGCTGATGTAATGGAAAGAAAACCATTAAAACATAAAGGACGGAGTATTTACAAAAGGAATGACATGGAGAGTAATTTACCAAGGTATAATGATAGGGCTTATAACACTTGCAGCATTTGTACTAGGTTTAAGTACACCAAATAGAACACCAGAAGAAAAAGTTATAATAGGTCAAACAATGGCATTCTATGTGCTTGCATTATCAGAACTAGTACACATATTTAATATAAGAAATAACCATAAATCAATATTCAAATCAAACCCATTCAACAATGGAAAACTAATACTAGCCCAAATAGTATCAGCATCATTAATGTTTATAATACTATTCACATCACACCTAAGAGAAATTTTTGGTATAACATTATTACCAAAAGAGCACATCTTTGAAATAATATTACTAGTATTCTCACCAATAGTAATAGTTGAATTATTTAAACTATTAAAAATAAATGGAAAAGAATAAAGGGTATTGACAAGACTTACAATATATGATAAAAATTTAAATATCTTCGAGGGAGCTAAGCAAACAGCAAGGCTCCCATTTTTTAGAAAAGGAGAAAAATAATGAATATTTTAAAAGTTGAAAATTTGAAAAAGGTTTATGGCAAAGGAGATGCACAAGTTATAGCCTTAGATAATATTTCTTTTTCTGTTGAAGAAGGAAAATTTATTGCGATAATTGGTCCATCAGGGAGCGGAAAAACCACTCTTTTACACACAATAGCAGGACTAGAAAACCCAACAGCAGGGAAAGTATACTTTTATGATAAAAGTATATATGATATGAATAAAAGAGACTTAACGATTTTAAGGAGAGAAAAAATAGGAATAATATATCAATTTTACAATTTAATACCTACATTAAATGTTGAGGAAAATATTACTTTGCCAGTTGAATTAGATAGGAAGGCAGTAGATCAAGAAAAATTAAGAACTATAACTAAGTTTTTGGGAATTGATGATAGAAGAAAGCACTTACCAAATCAAATATCAGGTGGTCAGCAACAAAAAGTTGCAATAGGGAGAGCACTAATGATAGAACCAACAATAATTTTAGCAGATGAACCAACAGGAAATTTAGATACCAAGTCAAGTAGTGAAATTATTGAATTATTAAAGAAAACTAATAAAGAATATAAGCAAACTATAATAATGATAACCCATAACATGGAGATTGCAAAGCAAGCAGACAGAATAATAAAAATAGAAGATGGAAAAATAAACTCAACAGATGTTAAAATATAAAAAAATGGTAAAAAATGGTAAAAAATGTTGACAAAAAAAATAGTACATGATAAAATAGTTTTGTAAACCTATTAGTAAAAATAAATACGAATGTGCAATCTATTTAACTACAGGAGGATATTATGCATAAACATTTTAAATCGATTGTTGCTATTATGCTAATAGTGGTTACACTAATTATTATTAGTGTTCCTGCTATGGCGAAGGAAACAGAAACAAAGAAAAGTTCAGAAATTGCAATGCAGTCTGAGGTATGTATGGGCAATGGAAATGGTTCTGCCTACTACAGTGGAAGTACCGTTCAATTAAGTACGATACTTCTTAGCGGTGAAGCAACATTGTTGAAACACAAAATTACAGGACCATCAAATCAATGGGTAAATGTTCGACTGGTTCATCAGCAAACAGGAGAAGTTAGAAATTTCACCGGCATATCATCAGGTGAATGGCTATCAGATACCTACTATTCACCTATGAGAAGTGGGTATTGGGACTTTTTCATTATTGGAGCGGGAAAATATGGAAAATATAATGTTAAAATTGATGCCTATTTTGTAGGATAAAAGTAGGAACCCTTATAACAAACATTAAGTTGTAAAAGCTGTTTTCACACATTCGTATTTTATTTTATGGGAGCTAAGCAGACAGCAAGGCTCCCATTTTTTTATAAAATAAAAAAGGAGAGAAAGTATGAAAATCGAAACAAAACTTGCATTTAAGAATATGAGAAAAAACCAAAAAAGAACAATATTCACATGCATTTCATTAATATTATGTTCAACGCTTATTTTAACAACAATAATGTTAATATCTAGTATAAGAAACGGAGTTTCTGAAAGTTTCAATACTGAGTATAATGACTATCATTTTATTTTAAATAGCTTATCTCCTGAACGTTTTAACATAGTAAAGAGTAAACCGTATATAGATAAAATATACATACAAAAAAGTGAAGGTTCACCAATGGAAATGGTAGATTCATCATATGTACCAACAGGTAATATAAAAGTATATTTGAAATATGATAATATAAAAAATGTGTGTAAGTATTCTAATTATATAATTTCAGGCTTAAACTTATCGGAAAATGAAGCAAAATTTATTAAACAATTTTGTGGCTTTAATAAACAATTGCTTACTGCAAATGGTTTTATAGATGTTGAACCTAATATAAATAATGATGGTTTTGCAGATTGCAAAATGAGATTAAACTATTCCTATATAATTAACATTATGATAATTGTAACAATAGGAGCATTTTCTATTTTTTTCATAATTATTTTATATAATGCATTTTTGATAACAATTAATGAGAGAAAAAGAGAATATGCAGTATTAAACAGTGTGGGCGGAACAGAAGGACAAGTACTGAAAATGATTTTTACAGAAGCAATTTTTATGGGAATTATTAGTATAGTAATAGGTTTTATTCTTGCAATATTTATTGCAAACAGTATTTTATGTGGTGTAAATAGCATATTAAATAGTGCAGGATATTATTTTAAACTTACAATTACTGCGAAATATATGGTGCTTGCAATTGTGCTAATTGCTATAAACATTTATCTATCAGTTCTAATTCCAAGTGTAAAGGCAAGCTCAACATCTGTAATTCAAGGAATAAGAAATAATAAGCAAATAAAATACAAAGGTAAAAACTCTATTCTAGAAAAGACATTACCAATTGAAGGCAAAGTTGCAATAAAAAATATAAAAAGAAATAAAAGTAAATATAGGTTAATTACGTTACTTTTTATAATATCAATAACATCATTTATAGCAATGAGTACATACCTTAAGTATGAAAAAGAAACAGCAGATATTGCTACAGAATATGATGTCGACGCAGGTTTTTGGGCTACCTATAAAGATTATGAAACAATATTAAAAGAATATGAGAAAAAATACAATAAAAAATTAGAAATCATTAAATATCATATACTATGGAATGAAGATTTTTTGGTTGAACCAACAGATGCGGTTTTAGAAAATACTTTTTGTTTTAAAAACATTGATAATACAAAAAGCGTTAGGATACGTATTATTGCTTTAGAAGATACTGAATATAGTAAATATATAAAAGAAGTAAATGGTAAATACGGTGATTTTATAATTTATAACACAATAAATATTTCTACACGAGAAGAAAACGAAAATAAATATGAATATGTTTCAGCATTTAAAGAAAATAGTAATTTAAAATTGAAACTGGTGGACGTAATAGTATTAGCAGATTTTATTATAGATTACAATATCATTGATGAAAGTATTTTAAATGGAAAATATATTTTAACAGATAAAATCATAGATGGATTTAGAGAAGTGAAAAATGATAGTATACCTACATTATTCATGAATTTGGAAACATTTGAAAGATTGGATAAATATATAAATGAAACAAGCGAAGATATATCCAAAAGAAATTTTTGGTTCTACAATGAAACTACTTTAAACATAAAAATTAAATGTGATAACATAATAGAATTTAAAAACTATATAGATGAAGTTAATAAAAGTAGAGAAGATAAAATATGGATAGATTATTATACTTTGGAAAACCAAGAAAAGTTAATCTATATAAACATAGTAGAACTATTGTTAAGAACCATTATGATAGCAATAATAACAATAGGCATTGCAAGTACAATAAATATAATGAATGCTAGTTTATGCGAAAGAAAAGAAGATTTTAAAATTTTACATAGAGTAGGTGCAACCAAGAAAGACATTAGAAAAATTCTAGTATATGAAACAGTTTTTATGTTTATAAAAGCAACAATTATTTCCGCCATAATATCAATACC
>USEM01000028.1 GCA_900553695.1 uncultured Clostridium sp.
AACATAGTAGTTCTTAAATGCCTTATTTTCTTTTTTCATCATTTTTTTAAATTCATTTTTCTTCATAATTTCTCCAATTTATTACTATAAATTCATCATTTACAATTATTTTAACACTTCATTTAATTCTTCTAGTGATAATTTTTTAATTAATATGTTATTATCGTTTTCATCAATGACATACTTCATAAGTTTTTTTATGGCATCATAATAGTCTATATCACCTAAAATTCCATTATTCGTTGTACTAACAAGCATTAACTTCCATTCATCAATTTCTGTATTATCTACTTTATACAATAATCTCGGATTTTTAGGAAAGGAAGTTAAAGTACCTTCTGTTAGTGCAAATGCACCAAATGGCTTACTATCTTTACCATTATAAAAATTTGGCTTTCCTATATAAGCATTTTCCCAGTTATTATTTTCTTTTTTCTTAAATTTATCAAATAATCCCATAATTACATCTCCAATCTTTTTATAAATTACTATTCATGTTACGATTATATAATAAAGGACAGATAATTTCAACTTATTATTCTTCTCCACGAATTGTAATTTGTATTTTTGAATATTTCTTTAAAAATTACTATTTATTCTTTGATAATCGTCTTATTTTTTCGTGATAAAAATAGTTTATTATTATAGGTTTTCCAGTAGGATTTTTTAAAAATGGTTCTTCATCTATAACATACATAAATCCATTTTTATTTGCATACTCTTGTACTTTTTTATCTAATCTTTCCCAATAAGACATATCTTTTTTAGTATAAATCTTATTATACAAATCATTTAATTCAGGGTGTTTTTCTTTTATATAATTTATTATAGTAGGCTTAAATGTGCCTCTTAAATTCAAATTTTCAAGCCATATATAGTCGCAAAAGTCTTTTATTTCTTCTATTATAGTAAATACATCAGTAATACCAGGAAAAATTGGAGAAATAAAACAAGTTGTTCTTATTCCTGCATCGTGAACTTGTTTCATTGCTTCAATTCTTGATTTTATTGTTGGTGCTGAATCCATATCTTTCTTAAATTCTTCATCTAATGTATTTATTGACCAAGCAACCAATGGATTAGGATATGTTTTTATCAAGTCAATATCTCTTGTAACTAAATTAGATTTTGTTGTTATAATTAAATTTATTCCACTTCCTTGCATTTCTTCTAAAAATGCTCTTGTTCTTTTATATTTTGCTTCAAAATAATTATATCCATCTGTTACAGATCCTACTATCATTGTTTTACCTTTATATTTTTCAGGATTTTTTATTTTATCCCACATCTTAATATCTAAAAACATTCCCCAATCTTCTTTATGTCCTGTAAATCTTTTCATAAATGTAGCATAACAATATTCACAACCAAAAGGGCAACCAACATAAGGATTTATTGAATATCCTGCTATTGGCAAGTTTGATTTTGTAAGAATTGTATCAACTTTCTTTTCTTTAATTACAACTTTTTTTAAATCTATCATTCTATTCCTCCAAATTCTTTAGGAAATTCTTGAACAAACTCATCTTCTTTTAAAATTCCTAATAAATCTTCTTTCATAAATACAGGTATATTTTTCTCTTTTGCTTGATTGTAAATGTTAAATACCCATTCTCTTTTTGATGATATTTTCCCTTTTCTATTACCTGTTTCAGTACCTATTACAATCCAAGAAATATTACTTAAATCTAATTTTCCTACATCATCAAACATAGGCTCAAAAGTAATATGGTAATGCTTTGCTTTGATATTATTTCTTAAATAATCAATTCTTGTCTTTTCTTTTGAAGAAGTAACTGTTACACCAAACCAACCATTATCAGGAGTTTCTTTTAATTTAATATTTTCAGGTCTTTTAGTTAAAAAAATGTATTGAGTGTTTTCATTTTCTTTCATTTTAGAAAAAACTTTATCTTTCCATTCTTCATTCCAACCTGATAAATCACTTTGTCCAGTTAGTAAATATGCCGTATGCCTTTTATTATCAAGCATTTTCAATTTATTTTCAAAAAATACAGGCTTATTAAAATCATCAATAGTATGAAATCTATTATTATTCATTCTTGCATAGCAATACGAACATCCTATACTACATCCAATTACTATATTTATATTTTTTATTGTATCTTTAATACATTGCAATTTTCTTTCTCCTTAAATTTATTATAATTTTGATTTGTAAAATTCACCAAATGAAGCCATTATATCTAACATTTTACTTAATTCTAATCCTAAATCAGTCATTCCATATTCAACTTTTGGTGGATTCGTATGATAATCCTTTCTAAAAATAATACCATCACTTTCTAATTGCCTTAAACTATCTGTTAATACTTTTTGTGATATTCCATTCAATGACTTTTGCAACTCATTAAATCTCCATGTTCTTTTTGTTAAATTTCTTATTATCAATAATTTCCACTTATTCCCTACTAAAGATATTGTAGTTGCAACAGGACATTCTGGTAATTCATTTATATTTCTCATTTTGATACTCCTTACTAATTTACTAATATTGTATCATATATTATTAATTTGACAAGTAGTTACTTTAAAGTGCGTACTTGTTTTTTTGTATGTACTTTGATATAAATTCATTATACTAATATTTAAGGAGGAATTTAAAATGTCAAATTTTATGAAAATAAGTTCAGAAAGTGCACCTAGAATTGAATTACACGAAAAATTAGGTTTAACAGGTGCTGAAATTAGCATCAACACTATTGGAGCAGGAGAAAGTGTACCTTTTATTCATTCTCATAAACAAAATGAAGAAATTTATTATGTTATAAGTGGTTCTGGCAAAGCTATTATTGACAACGAAGAAGTTAATTTAGTTACTGGTGATTGGGTAAGAATATCTCCAGTAGCAGAAAGACAATTTTTTGCTAACAAAGACAATGCAATTTCTTACATTTGTATTCAAGTAAAAGAAAATTCACTTGAAGGATTTACTGCAAATGATGCCATTATAAAATAAATATAAAAAATCTCTGAAAGTGTAATCTTTCGGAGATTTTTATTACTATAAAATTGTAATTTGTATCTAAAATCCAAGTATTTATAAGTTTTACCTGATTTTATTGTAAAAAGAGTTTAATTTCATTATTAAATTAAACTCTTAAATCATTTCTTATTCTTCTATTTTTTCAAAGAATTCTTTTCCAAGACCACATAAAGGACAAACCCAATCATCTGGTAAATCTTCAAATTTTACTGCTTCTACATTATCATCATAAATATATCCACAGGCTGTGCATTTATATTTCATAGTACACACCTCCTTTTTATTTTTTTATTAAATCTTCTGCCATTTTATATAATTGCAAACAATTTTCTTCTGAAAGTTTGGATTTAATTGTAACTACTGGTTCTATTATATCTATATTTTTCATTGTGTTCAATATCTCTTTCATACATTTTGCAGAATTTGGTGCCCAAGTTCCATTTTCGATCAATCCAACAATCTTATTTTGATAATTTTTTTCTTTTAAATTCAATAATAGGTTTCTCATTGGAGTAAATATTTCCATATTATATGTTGAAGAAGCAAATACAATTTTCCCATATCTAAATGCATTTTCTATTGCTTCTGACCAATCTTCTTTTGATAAATTCGATAAAACTACTTTGCTTATGCCTTTTTCTTCTAAGATTTCCTTTAACTTTTCACAAGCACTATATGTATTTCCATGAATTGATGCACAAGCTATATACACACCATCACTTTCAGCCTTATAGCTGCTCCAAATATTATATTTTTCAATATAATGTACTAAGTTTTCATTTAGTATTGGTCCATGTAAAGGACAAATTTTTTCTATATCTAAATTCATAACTTTTTTTAATAATGTTTGTACTTGTAAACCATATTTTCCAACTATATTAAAATAATATCTTCTGGCTTCGCAATCCCAATCCTCTTTGGTATCTAATGTTCCAAATTTACCAAATCCATCTGCTGAAAATAATATTTTTTCTTTTTCTTCATATGTCATCATTACCTCTGGCCAATGTACCATTGGTGCCATAATGAATTTTAATTTATGGTTCCCTAAGTCTAAAATTTCTCCTTCTTTTACTTCAATTTTTTTTGAGTCTAAATTTTGTATATCAAAAAATTGAGGTAAAAAGGTAAAAGTTTTCGAATTTCCAACTAACTTTATATCTGGATATTTTTTCATTAAAGTATTTATATTGTAAGCATGGTCTGGTTCCAGATGTGAAATAACTAAATAATCAGGTTTTCTGCCATTTAATGCTTTATCTAAATTTTCAAGCCATTGATTTGTTCTTCTTTTATCAATTGTATCCATTATTGCAATTTTTTTATCAATTATTATGTATGAATTATATGCTACTCCATTTGGCACATTATATTGATTCTCAAATAATTCAATATCTTTATCATCTGCTCCGATATATATTATATCATCAGAAATGATAATATCTTTCACTTTTATCACAGTCCTTTCTATGTAACAAATCTCACACCAAAAGTTTAATTTATCTATATTTATTCAACTTCTTTTGACCAAAGTCCATGTTTATTACAAAAAGAATAAATTTTACTTCCTTTAACATATGGAAATATTACACAGGCTTCTTCACCTGGCAATAAAAATTTCTTTATAATTTTATTATTTGCTAACATTGCAATCCATTCTATAAAATGGTCTTCCTCCATAACATGGTTAACCTTTACAATTATATGATTATCTATTGTTTCATAGTTTGGTACATGTTTTTCAAAAGATGCGTCTACACTATTTGGAGCTAATTCTATCATTTCTTCACCGCAACATTTAATACTACAATTATCACTAGTACAATCTTTTATGACTTCAACTAAAGCTTGACATTTAGAACATCTTTTTATTACTAATTCTTTTTTCATAAATTCCCTCCATATTAATTTATATTTCTCATAAGAATAGTTTTCCTATATTTTAATAATTTTCAGCTTTAATTTCGAAATATGCTTTTGGATGGCTACATACAGGGCAAACTTCTGGAGCTTTTGTTCCAACAACAATATGTCCACAATTTCTACATTTCCATATTTTAACTTCTCCTGCTTCAAACACTTTTCCATCTTTTACATTTTCTAATAATTTTAAATATCTTTCTTCATGTTCTTTTTCAATTTTGCCAACTTCTTCAAATAAGTATGCAATATGGTCAAAACTTTCTTCTTTAGCTATTTTAGCAAATTCAGCATACATATCTGTCCATTCATAATTTTCTCCATCAGCAGCAGCTTTTAAGTTCTCAGCTGTTGTTCCAATTTCTCCACCATTTAATAATTTAAACCACATTTTTGCATGTTCTTTTTCATTATCAGCTGTTTCTTGGAAAATTGCAGCTATTTGTTCATATCCTTCTTTTTTTGCTTTACTAGCAAAATATGTATATTTATTTCTTGCCTGAGATTCTCCGGCAAAAGCCGTCATTAAATTTTGCTCTGTTTTTGATCCTTTTAATTCCATAATTACTACCTCCTAATACTTTTTATCTATGCAAAATATCACATTATTGAATTAAAGTCAATATTTTTTTTGATGTTCGAATAAAATTAAAAATACACCTTGTAATTTGTCTATTCATTTATAGATATAATCTCTCCCTTTTCATCGTAGTATGTTGTCCTTTCAACATTATATTCATATCCATATTTATTTTCTATTGTATCAAATCCACCCTTGCCATAATATTCTTCTATTCTTTTCTGATTTTCAACTACAAACATATTTTTATAATCCTAGTAATTCACATAAGTTCTCTTAAATCCACTCACATATGCAACAAACTTTTGCCCATCCTTTTCGACAACATGTTCAGGTGTATAGCCAAATGCTCCAAAAAAATAAATTATTGAAGTTGATATTAAAAATAACATAATAAATGTGCTTATTAGAATAATCTTTACAATTTTTTTCTTAATCTTTAAAAGCAATTGTATTATTCCAACAATAAAACCAAACATAATTATTATTGCAGATATTATATATATCCATTCTCTAAACATTAATTTACAGAAATATAATATTAAGTATAAAGTAACAATTATTAATGTGTAAATAATTATATCTAATAATATAATTATTGGAATATATTTTTTATTTTCTCTATTACTTTATCTCCCCTACAACTTACTATTTATCTCGCACCTATTATATCAATTTTAGTCGATTTTTACAATAAAAAAGTCAATATTTGAAAATAAAATAAGATGTAGGGAACACACTTAATTCTCTACATCCTGTAATTTATATTTCTAACAACTCAATCACATCCACAAAACCATTTCTATAATATTTCTCATTCCAGTAATATAGGTAATTCATAAAGTTTTTTTCAAGTTGATCAAGTTGTTTTTGAACATATTTTTTATTCTGTTCAGGGACATTTTTTAGTATTCTCTCTGCAATTTCTTCAAAATAGATACAATATTTCTTATCTTGAGGAGTCATCTCACAAAATGCTGTTTCTTCTCGAAATTCTAACCACTCTTTTAATAAATCATCTTTTACTTCTCTTAAATTCTTCATTTGCACCATCTCCTACACATATATTAATTCATTAAAAACTATTTCTTCAGCTTGATTTTTAATAGCATTCATAGTTCCAACCCAATAAAGCATATCTGTATTTTTCATTTCTTCGGTTAAATCACTATTATCTTTTAGTTGTTTAATAATTTGTTCAACTCTTGATATAGCTTGTTCTTGAATCTCTTTTAGATGAGTGTTTAGTGTACCATCTAAAAGCATTATTGAATAGTCAGCTTTTTTATGCTCTTTTAGGTAATTTAATCTCATTCTGCCATATTTATTAAGAGTTATCTTTTCTTGTTTTGGCATTGTAAGATTTGGAATATAATAATCTCCCTCTAAATGATATTCAATTCCAGTTTTTTCATCTATCTTTGTTTTTGATAATTCATTATTCATAATTATTTCACTCCTTTTTTGATTTTAAGCTTAATTCTTCATAATAATCTTTTTTAGCTTTCTTCCTTACTAGATACATACATTCTTGTACAAGCCATTTTAATTCATTTGTATAAGCAAGATATATTACACCTTCTTCTAATTCTCCATTAGTTTCTTTTTCATACAAAAAAACATAATTATCAAATTTTTCTTTTAATCTTGTAGCTCTGTATCTAATATCATCATCTTTGCACTTTAGATTATCATTTATTATTTGCATTAATTTATTGTATTCTTGTTTGCTAAAATATATTTTATCTTGATTTGACATATATTAAATACCTCCTTTAGTTTAGGTTATAATCGTTTTTCTTTTTTCCTTTTTTAGCTTGTATTTCAGCTAATTCATCATTGGTTAATACTTTTCTTGTAGGATTATGAACTATATCTGAATCGTTATTATCAAATATTCCACTTTTTTCTAAATCTTCTGCCACAAGAGTATAGCTTCGTTTATCTTCTGGAATATCATAATATTTTTCATCAAATATTTTCATTTGAAATCTTTTAATAAGTGATTTCCAAAACCCCTTAAATTTACTTAATTCCGTTTTAGCTGTTTCTAAAGCACTACTTAATTTGATAATTGCTTTATCTTTAACGGATAATTCATCCTTTAATTTATTAATCTCTTTATCTTTAATTCCTATTTGCTCTTTAAGTGAATAGTTTTCACTTTCTATTTTAGAAGTAGCATGTTCAAAATCTTTAATCGACATATTTAAGTCATTTACACTTCTAACTGTCTGAGTGACATCTGTTACGTCTTTAATATAATCTTTGATATTTTCTATATTCTCGTTTGAAATTTGGCTATTATTTTTATTAAAGGGCATAGGCTTTAAGTTATCTAACAACTCAATTATACCTTTACTTGAATTATCTAGCTTTTTAGTTCGTTTATTAGCATTTTCAAGTTTTTGCTTTTGCTGTTCAAGTCTTTTCTTTATTTCTCTGTAATTATCCATTTCTTTTACATTGATGTCTTGATTTCTGCCTTTTTGTTTAGCTTTTAGCCTACTATCAACACCATAAAACTTGTTATAAGACTTGATACAGGCATTTCTCATTTTATCTTGAATAGCTGTTAATGACTCTTTGGTAAACACTTTTGATTTACCAACTTGTTTTTTCATACCTTTTTTACAATTATCAATTACTGGTACACCAATAACATGCATGTGGGGAGAGGTTTCATCAAAATGAATTGTTGCATTAGCTACCTTAAAGTTTGGTACTATTTTATTTAAGTCTTGTATTTGCTCATTATATACATCAATCATTTTGAATCTATACTCATCATCTTTGTCTTGCCAAAAATCCATATCTCCAAGTTCTATTATAATTTCACAAGCAATATCGTTCTGTAATGTACATGCCTTTTCAAAATAATTATTAATTTTTCTATCATTTCTAGTCTGCTTATTATTAAACTCAATACGAGCTTCTTCAAATTCATCTAAATATACCTGCTTAACATCTTCAACAATATCGTTAGTTCCATATATTGTTGTAATCAATTCTCTTTGATTATCATAATCTCGCAAGTTATGTTTGTTTGCTCTAGATAAATCATTTGCATTTTGTATAGCATTATTTGATAGAGAAGTAGTACCAGACACATTTCCTTTAGCTGTTTTTTTAGCTACTTTACTTTTATTTTTATCACTACCTAAGTGAAAAGAATATGCTAATTCTTGCTCCATCTTTTTCCTCCTTTAGAACTTGCTTCGAAGCATAGGACTTTGACTCTGTCATAAGTCCTAACCCCCTATGAGTTTTGACATACTATCAAAACTCGGGGGCTCTGCGAGGCAATAAATTTTCTCCCAATTGGATAAAATTTATTCAAATTAACTATCGTCACTTTCATTTTTACTTTGTAAAAACAAAACGTGCCACGTTAATTTGATTGTTGCAACATAGCCCATAACCAAAGTAAAAGTTGCAACAATTATTTAGTATCTTCTTCGGAGAATTTTACTGGTTTTACAACAATTTCACTACGTTCTCCATTTTCAAATTTAATTGTTGTTTCATTATCGTCTGGTATTGCATTAAAGAATGGTTCAATATTATCTGCTTCTGTAATTTCAAAGTCATCATAATTATCACCATTAATATAAATTATTCCAAATCGATATTCTTCCATTTTATTATTTGGATCTAATTTGTAATAATCTTCTAATGGGAATACTCTAACAATAGCACTATTATCTTCAACAAAATTAAAATAGAATACTTGCTTTTGTAGATAATATATTGCTTCCGTATAATGAACATCATAATATTGTTGTAATCTCATTATTATTTCTCCAAATTCTTCTTCTGGTAAATAGTTACTAAATCTGACATTTCCTAATACGTTTCCTAATAGCACAGGTTTTGTTGTATCAATATATCCTTTATCATATAATTCTTGACATGGTTTACAAATAGAGTCTCTAAAATTAATCTCTTTTACAATTACTTCACTTCCTATAAAAGTTAGTTTTATCTCATCAACATACTTCATTATAAGTTCAGCTTGTTCATCACGAGTATAATCTTTCCATGTTTTTGTTATTTCTTTATATTGCTTATTCATAATCATCTTATTAAGAAAATCTATATCTCGTTTTAATAAAATATCTTTTGGAGTAAATCTTAATTCTTCTACACAATTGGTAGCTTCTAATTCTTCTTTTAGATTATTTATGGTTTTTTCTATAACAGCTGTTTCGCTTGTATATACATCTAAGTCAAAAGCCCCATTGATATAAGCCTTTCTAATTCGTTCAAGTTTTGCATTTTGTTCATCAATCTCTGTTTGTAGCTTTTCCTTAGGCTCATCAAATCTTTGTCTTATCATTGGTAAAAAGAATTGATTTACAACAGAATCATATTCTACTAATTCATTTATAAATTGATTAAAGTATTCATTTATGGCATTTTCTTTAATGGTTATTTTGCAATCGTTACAATAGTAATAGAAATAAGGCTTTCCATTTTTCTTTGTAGTAGCTTTACCACCTAAAATACGATTACATTTAGGACATTTTATTTTCTGTAAATATAGGTAAGTTAATGTTCTTTGATAACTTCTTGAATTTTTCTTTTTCTGAACTTGGCAATCTTCCCACATTTCTTTTGAAATAATAGGTTCTACAACATTTTCATAATAAGTAGGGGATTTAGTTCTTTTTCCATGAACAAAGTCGCCTTTATATATTTCATTTTCAAGAATAGTTTGTATTGTAGAATCTCTCCAGTTATCTTTTCCTAAAACTTTTTCTTCATTAAAGATATTACTGATTTTCTTATAAGAATAGCCCTCATAGTATAACTCATATATTCTAACAACTACATCTTTGGTAGAATAATCTATTACAAGAGTTTTATTCTCATGTTTATAGCCTAATGGAGCAATATGTGGAATATGACCTTGCTTTATTGCACCTGATAAACCTATTTTAGTTCTCTCGCTAGTTCTTTCAATTTCATTTTGACTTACACTTACTAAAAGTCTTGAAACCATCTTACCATTTGCAGTAGTTGTATTTATGTCATCATTAACACAGCCTATATAAGCGTCGTTTTCCTCTAAAAAGTTTATAAATTCTTCCCAATCATAAATACTTCTTGTAAATCTATCTAATTTTAGAGCAATAACAGTATTTATCTTTTTAGATTTAATATCTTCTTTTAATCTTTCAAATTCTGGTCTATAATTACCAGTTTTTGCACTTATTCCAGCATCTTGGTAATAATCTACAATTTCATAATCCTTAAATTTACAATAGGCTTCTAATCGTTCTTTTTGTTCTGGAAGACTAAATCCTTCACGAGCTTGGTCTTCGGTAGAAACCCTCATATACAATCCACATTTTTTCTTTTCTTCAACCAATTTATATACCTCCTAACAAAAAAGAGACATCAAAGAAAACACACAAGTTATCCTTGACATCTCTTAAATCTGTTTATATTACAATATATTTTCTTGGAACAAACCAAAAACATATAATCAACTCCTAACAGGTAAACATAAATAATTTACTGTCGATATTATATCACGATTTTCAGAAATGTCAAATTTTTAGCTATTTTATGCTGTTTATATAATCTTCTAATTCAGATAATTTTATCTTTTTTGCTAGATTGGATATATAAACATCATTAGAATAGTTAAAGACCAGAAATGTAGTATCTTTTACAATTACTCTATGTGGCTCAATATAAGAGATATTGGTTTTCTCAATTTTTCTTATACTACCATTAACAAAAGTAGGAGTAACCTTTGAGAACTCACATATAAATTCAAGTCTTTTCTTTAAGTTTTCCTCAAATCGTAGTTCTTCTTTAATTATCTTCATTTCAAGCACCATCCTTTCTTTTTAGGATATTGGATGATGTTTTTTGGGCTAAATAAAAAAATCATCCAACTTACTTGAATGATTTTTAATCTATCTGTTAGTTCGAACAGATACGTCATTGGTGCGGATGAAGGGACTTGAACCCCCACACCGAAGTACTGGTTCCTAAGACCAGCGCGTCTGCCAATTCCGCCACATCCGCATATTTAATTGACAATGTATATATTAACATTTTTTTTATACTTTGTCAAGTAAATTTTAAAAATTTTCACAAAATTCCGCTTCTTAGTCTTATTAATTCTTATCCTCCTCTATTTTCATTGGGTTTACATGTATTACAGTTAAATATATTTCATCTAATTTATCTATCTCTTTCTCTAGTTTATTTGCAATTTCATGGCTCTCAAATGTAGACATATTGCCATCTACATATATAGTAAAGGAAATCTGGTATCTATATCCAACTGGTGTTGCATTAAAGTGCTCTACTCTCTTTATTTCTTGATGTTTCTTAATTATCTCCATTACTTTTTCTTTGCTTTCAATACTAATAGATTTATCCATTAATACATTAAAGCTCTTCTCAAATATTTTTATACCTGTCCAGAATATCCATAAAGATATTCCTAAACCAACAGCCCCATCAAACCATGTAATACCTATTAAGCCTAATAATGATGCAATAAGGTTAAATGTTGTAACAACACAATCATTTATATGGTCTTTTGCATTTGCCTCTAATAGAATGTTGTTGTATTTCTTAGCCATTGAATGTGTGTATATGTATAGCATAGCTTTTACTAAAATTGTTGTAAGACACACTACTACAAGCCACCATGAAAATGTATAGCCGTTTTGGGCTATTAAGGCCTGTATAGAGCTTTTTAATAGCATAATTGATACAAGTATCATTGATATACTTACAAGCATTGAAAAGATGTATTCTGCCTTTCCATGTCCTAAATTATGGTCATCATCTTTTGGCTTACTTGCAATCTTGTTTCCTATATATGTCATAAGTGATGAAAAGATATCTCCAGCACTATTCATGCTATCCGCTATCATGGCTTGGCTTCTTGTTATTACACCTACTATAGCCTTTATAATTAATAGAAAGATATTTCCTATTATACCTAAAACACTTGCTTTCTGAGTTGTTTTAAATCTATCTTCCATTATTCTCTCTCCTTTAGCTAGCATTTAAAAGTTCTAGCTTTTCATACTTATAATCATTTAATAAACCAGTATAAATGACTTTTGCATTTTTAAGCATTTCGAAATTCTCTGGCCTTGGCATTTCTGGTAAACGTATATTAACATTGGCATTATTAAGCACATATTTTATAAATTCTGCACAGTAAAAGTAATTCTTTCTATGTATCCTTTTGTTGAATAGAATATACAGAAGTCCTAATGTATTGAATTTATAAATTGTTCTATTTTTTTTGAACTTTAATATCTCTTGTTCAAGCTTTTCATATTGGTAGTTGGTTATTTCTATATAACATATCATTGCTTTTGTATTTTTGAAACGTTTAAAGGATCCTTCATTTTGCTTTTCATGTACAAAACCGCCAACAAAACAATTGTATGGATGTAATCTACTAAAAGAGTACATCTTTGTTAAATTCTCATCTAATGATATAGATACATGTGTATATAATCTTTTAGTTTTAAATTGAATTATCTTCCCTAAAATTGTACCAGAATATGTTAATACAAAATATATTCTCTTCATTCCCATTCCTTCCTTTAGATTAATAAATCTATAATTATTCCTGCAGTTACACCAACTAGATAAAGTATTCCTAGAATTTTGAAATTGTCCTTTTTATCTTTATTAACTTTAAACAATATTAAAACTCCTATACCAGAGTTTACAAGTAGGCCTGCTATCATAGGACCAAGTGTAATTATCTTTTCTAGGTATAATTCGGTTAGTATAATTGAACTTGCACAGTTTGGTATTACACCAACTAAAGCAGCAAGTAATGTTCCTAATACAGGTACATTTACTGCAAGACTTGCTATCTTTTCCTCGCCTATTGCAAATATTATAGAATTTATTACTAAACTTATTATAAAAATATATGCAAAGATTTGTAGTGTATGATTAATTGAAGATTTTATAACTCCTTCTTCATCACAGTTGCAATTCTCATTTTCACATATAGAGTGAATTGAATTTTTGTTTTCTTTATGATTTTTACCTAGTAAATCTATTGTTATTCCTATTCCTATTCCTATTGCTATTTTTATTATTAATATTTTTATTATTAAAAATACATCTGCACCTTCAGATATTAATATTGGTAGCATTTCATCAGATGTTGATAAAAATATTGCAATTAATGTTCCTCTTGTTATTATTTTTGCTGCATAAAAATTAGCCGCAACTGCTGAAAAGCCACATTGTGGAACTACTCCTAGAAGTGCTCCAAGAAGCGGTCCAAACCTTCCAGATTTTTTTATAAGTTTTTCTGTTTTTTCTCCAGCACTATGTTCAATTAATTCCATTATTAAATATGTTATAAATAAAAACGGAATTAACTTTATACTATCAACTATTGTATCTTGCAAAACTCCAAACATTTTTCCCTCCATTTTACGTTGCTATTATATTATTTTAGCACATTTTAAGCAAAAATACTATTAAAATGTGCTAATTTGTCTATTATTTTATATATTTTACTTCAAATGAAGTCCCCTCACCATACTTTGTTTCAACCTTTATATATCCATTGCTTTGTTCGATTATTGCTTTTGCAAGTGGCAAGCCTATGCCAATGCTATTTTCACTGCTATTTTTTGCTTTATAAAATCTTTGGAATATATGTTTTAGGTCTTCTTTATCAATTCCGCTTCCTTCATCTTTAATAATTATCTTCAGGAATAGGTTTGTGTTTTCAACCGTTATATATATTCTAGAATTATGTTTGCTATGTTCTATTGCATTTTTCAAAATGTTTGTTAAAGCTTCTTGTTGCCACTTATAATCTGCAATAAATGTAGCTTTCTCATCAACATTAGTTATTATCTCTATATTCTTCAATTCCATTAAAATAGCCAAATTTGAGACTATATTATCAATTAGATTCTTTGCATTAATCTCATTGTTTTCCATTTTAATTGTTCCTGCATCAAATTTTGCAATCTTTAAAAGCGCTACTACAAGAGAACTTATCCAATCTATTTGTTTGCTTATTTCAATTAAAAAGTCTTCTCTTACTTCTTTTTCCATATCAGGGTCATCTTGAATATTATCTAGCATTATTCTGATTGATGTAAGTGGTGTTTTTAATTGATGAGAAATATCTGCAATTGCTGTACTTAGGTTTTCTTTTTCTTTTTCGCTTATTTCTGCTGTTTCTTTTAAAAGAACAGTTGTTTTGTATAGTTCGTTTCTAAGTTTTGAAAGTTCTCCATTATCATTTTCTTCTATTTTTAAAATATAGTTTTTGTTGTTAATTTGCTTTATATATTCGTTTATTTCGGCTATTTTCTTTTCTTGGGTTATAACATAAATTAGATATATTCCAAGAGATACTGTTCCAAAAATTATAACAAGTGCAATGTTTTGCTTTTTGTTTGTTTCAATTTGTTCACCTAATGTTTTTATGTATGAAATATCTGGAGTATAACCATATTTCTCCAAAACACTACTTTCAGGTGTTTCATTATTCTTTAAAATCTCCAAAACCTCTTCTTCAGTAATATCAGGATATTTTTCAATTACTTGGCTTATTATATTATCTATTTTTGCATTTACAATTTTTAAGTATTTTCTGTATTGAATGTTGTTTATAACCCAAAATATACCTGTTGATAGCATTATTACAATTATTCCTAATATTATTGTTTTTCTAGAATTTCTATTTTTAAATATATTCACTTAATCTTTGCCTCCTGGTATTTGATATCCTATTCCTTTTATTGTTTTTATACAATCCGCTTCTCCAAGTTTATTTCTTATTCTTTTTATATATACAGTAAGAGTATTATCATTTACAAAGTTTCCAGCAACATCCCATATCTTTTCTAGAATTTGCTCACGAGTTATGGTTTTACCAATGTTCATAAATAGTAAAGCTAAAATCTTATACTCTAACGCTGTTAGGCCAATGTCTTTGCCATCTACCAAAACAGTCTTTTCATCTAGATTTATTTGAATGTTATTATATGTAATCTTATTACTTTCTGTATTAAATCTTCTAAGCACATTGTTTATTCTGGATAATAACTCTCTATTTCTAAAAGGCTTAATGATATAGTCCTCTGCTCCCATGTCTAGCCCTTTTACAACATCTTGTTCCTCATCTCTTGCAGTTAAGAAAATTATAGGAGTATTCGTATATTTCTTAATATACTCACACATCTCAAACCCACTACCATCCGGCAAAGTAATATCCAACACAGCCAAATCGATATCTTGCTTTCCTATAACATTCATAGTTTCTTCAATGTTTTTGCAAGCTATAACATGAAACTGTTCTTGCTCTAATAAATATTTCAAACCCTTAATTATGGCTTCGTTATCTTCTACAATTAAAATTGATTTCATAAATTACCTCTTTAGATATTATAACATATTTTGGTAAAATAATATAGGGCAGATTTGCTCTCTGCCCTTATTCTTTATATATTGTCTTTCCTTATTGTTTCTATAATATTTTGCTTATTTATTTTATCTAGCGAATATTTCATTGTTATTCCAACTATTATAAATACAAATACTATTGATATTATTATTGCTG
>USEM01000029.1 GCA_900553695.1 uncultured Clostridium sp.
AAGTGCTATTGAAAAAAATGGAGAAATTATTCCAAAAATTAAAATATCTGAAAATGTTGCAAAGATTATCAATCCAGGCTTTAAAAAAGTTTATAGATTCTATTCAAAAGAAACTGAAAAAGCATTAGCAGATGTAATAACTTTACATGATGAGCAAATTCCAGATAACAATTATTCAATTTTCGACCCTGAAAACCCTTGGAGAAAAAAGGCTCTATTAAATTACTACTGTAAGCCTTTGCAAGAGCAAATTTTTAAAAACGGAGAATTAGTTTATAGTTTACCTAATTTGGAGAGCATTTCTAAACATTGCAAAGATGAGTTAAATTCACTATGGGACGAAGTTAAACGTATTAACAACCCACATAAATACTATGTTGATTTATCTCAAAAACTTTGGGATTTAAAAAATGATATGCTTCATAAAGCATAAGTAAAAAGCAGTAGATTAAAAACCTACTGCTTAAAATTTTATTTATCATATTCGAATAAATCACCTAAAGGTTTAGATTCATTAATTCTCTTAATTGCTTCTGCAAATAGTGGTGCTATTGAAACCACCTTAATTTTATCTATTTGTTTTTCTGGTTCAATTGGAATAGTGTTTGTTACAACTAATTCTTTAATTGGAGAATTTTTAATTCTTTCTATTGCTGGTCCAACAAGTACACCATGTGCTGCTCCTGCATAAATTTCCTTTGCTCCATTCTCTTTTAAAATATTAGCAGCTTCAACTAGAGTTCCTGCTGTACTAACTTCATCATCAAATATTAATGCAGTTTTTCCTTTAACGTCTCCTATTATGCTTGTAGCAACTGCTTTATCGTTATTATCTTCTCTTCTTTTATCTATTAATGCTAATGGGCAATCAAAGAAATGTGAATATTTATATGCTTTCTTTGAGCTTCCTGCATCTGTTGCAACAACTACTATATCTTCTAAGTGCTTAGCTTTGAAGTATCTTTCTAATAAATGTTTTGCAGTTAATCTATCACAATTAATATCAAAGTATGCTTGTATTGCTGCGTTATGTAAGTCACATGTGATTACTCTATCAACTCCTGCAGCTTCTAATAATGTTGCCATAAGTTTTGCTGTAACTGGTATTCTTGGTTGATCTTTTTTATCTGATCTTGAATACATAAAATATGGTAGAACTGCTGTTATTCTCTTAGCTGATGCTCTTCTTGCAGCTTCTACAGTTATTAATAATTCCATAATTCTTTCGTTTACTGGTGGCATTGTTGTTTGTACTATAAATACGTCCTGGTCTCTAACTGTTTCTAAAAATTGAACAAAATTGTTGTCATTTGCAAATTTAAATGACTCTTTTTTACCCATAGGTAATCCTAATGTATCGCATATTTCTTGTGTAAAGCTCTCTGCTGAATTACAAGCGAAAATTTTAATATCTTTCATGATATTTCCCCCTAAAACAAATTTTTTGTCGAATTTTAGCGTCTTTTTAATTGTAGCACTTTTTTATGCAAATTTCAACGTTTTTTAAGGAATTAGTTAAATTTTCAGGCTTTTTAGTGCTCTTTCAGCCATTTTTGTGTATCTTTGAACCTTATCTTTAATCTTTTCTTCAAGTGGTGGTAGTATTCCAAAATTTGCATTCATTGGTTGAAATTTTGTGTTTTCTGTTGATATGTAGCTTGATAATGCTCCTATAACTGTTTCGTTTGGGAATGTTATTTTTTCAGTGTTATTAAATTTAGCAACAGCATTTAAACCTGCAACTAAGCCAGAGGCAATTGATTCTACATATCCTTCCACACCTGTTATTTGTCCTGCAAAGTATATATTTGATTTTGCTTTTAGGTTATATGTATTATCTAATAATTCTGGAGAATTTATAAATGTATTTCTGTGCATTACTCCATATTTTACAAATTCAGCGTTTTCAAGTCCTGGTATTAATGAAAATACTCGTTTCTGCTCTCCAAATTTCAAATTTGTTTGAAACCCTACCATATTGTATAATGTTCCTGAAGTATTATCTTGCCTTAGTTGAACTATTGCATATGGTCTTGAGTTTGTTCTTGGATCTGTAAAACCTACTGGTTTTAGTGGTCCAAATCTTATTGTATCTTCTCCCCTTTTTGCCATAACTTCTATTGGCATGCAACCTTCAAAAATTTCCTTTTTTTCAAATTCGTGAAGAGTTACAATTTCAGCATTTACAAGTTCATTATAGAAAATCTCGTATTCCTCTTTATTCATAGGAAGGTTTATATAACTGCTATCTCCTTCTTTTCCATATCTATCGCCATAGAAAGCAATGTTAAAGTTTATGCTATCTTTTTCAATTATTGGTGCTGCTGCATCGTAAAATGCTAATCTATCTTTTCCTGTTATGCTTATTATTTGTTCTGCCATTTTTTCAGATGTTAATGGACCTGTTGCAATTATAACTATTCCATCTTCTGCTTCTATATTTTCTACTTCTTCCCTTATAATCTCAATATTAGGGTTCTTCTCAATTTCTTCAGTAACTCTTTTTGAAAAAGTCTCTCTATCTACTGCTAATGCTTGTCCTGCAGGTACTTTTGTTTCGTCTGCAATTTGAATTAGTAATGAACCCAAGTTTCTTAGTTCTTCTTTTAAAAGGCCACAAGCATTTGTTACACTGTTTGATTTAAAAGAATTGCTACATACTATTTCTGCTAGCTCCTTACTTGAATGAGCAGGAGAAAACTTTTCTGGTTTCATTTCATATAGTTTAACTTTTATACCTCTTTTTGCAATTTGATATGCAGCCTCTGTTCCAGCTAGTCCTCCGTCCAATTACCGTTATATAATCTTTCATACATTCCTCCATACATATTAAAAAAGCGTTTCTTAAAAAATAGAAACGTTTTTTTATTATTTTTATGCATTTGCTTGTTTTACTAATGCTGTAAATGCTGCACTATCGTTTACAGCTAATTCTGCTAACATTTTTCTATTAATAGCAATATTGTTTTTCTTTAATCCTGCCATTAATTTGCTGTATGTTGTTCCATTCATTCTTGCAGCTGCATTAATTCTTGTTATCCATAGTCTTCTGAAATCGCTCTTTTTATCTTTTCTTCCAACATATGCATATGCCATTGATTTTAATACTGCTTGTTTTGCATTTCTAAATCTAATACTTTTTGCTCCAAAGTATCCTTTTGCTTGTTTTAATACTTTTTTATGTTTTTTTCTTGTAGCTATTGCTGATTTTACTCTTGCCATATTATTCTCCTCCTTCTAATTAGTTTCCATATGGTAACATTTTTTTGATTCCTGCTTCGCATGTTTTATCTGCATAAGCGTTTTGAATTTTTCCAGATTTCTTTTGTCTTGTTGTTTTATTTGCTAATAAGTGTCTTCTGTTTGATTTTGTTCTTTTTACTTTTCCGCTAGCTGTGTATGAATATCTTTTTGCAGCTGCTTTGTTTGTTTTTAGTTTTGGCATTTTAAATTCCTCCCTTAATTTTATTTATTAGGTGCTAATATTATAAACATGTTTTTACCCTCTAAGAACGGCTTTTTCTCAACTGTAGCAACATCTTTAAGTTCTTCAATAAATTGGTTTAAAACATCTTCACCCATTTTTACATAGTTAACTTCTCTACCTCTAAATCTAACTGTAATTCTTACTTTGTTTCCATCGCTTAAGAATTTTCTAGCATTTTTAGCTTTAAAAGTGAAGTCATGTATTTCAATGTTTGGTGTTACTCTTAATTCTTTACATTCAACTGTTTTTTGTTTTTTTCTAGATTCCTTTTCTCTTTTAGCTTGTTCGAATTTGTGTTTACCATAGTTCATTATTTTACAAACTGGATTATCACTATTTCCTGAAACTAAAACTAAATCTAAATCTTTAGAAGCAGCTAAATCTAAAGCTTCATTAATAGGTAACTTGCCAACTTTTTGACCTTGTTCATCAATTACTTGAACCTCTTTAAAACGAATTTGTTCATTAACTGGTAATTCTTGTTTTATGTGATTCACCCCCAAAAAAATAAAAACTTGTTTTTAAAAAACAAGTAATCCACATAATATATCTTTTTTTATTTAAAAGTATATAAACCTTTTCCTTTATAGTTAAGGTGAGAAGTGGATAACTTCTTCTTTAATACTTAAATATAATACTACAAATTTCCATAAATGTCAATAGTTTGGAGAAAAAATCTCCAAACTTTGCTATTTTACTATTCCTTTTTCTATCATTTTCTTCAAAGTTTCTATAAACATTGCATGTGACCAACCTAAGCCTATTACCCAGTCTGGTTGCATTGTGCTGTTATTTACCTGCTCTGCTAGGAAGCCATGTTCTGTGCTTGTTTTTATTACAAAGTCGAAGCATTCTTTTGCTTTTTGTTTTTCACCTATTTCTAGGTAATATTCTGCTATCCATAGTGTTGCTATTATCCATGGTTTTCCTTCTCTATATGTGTCTGTTTCAAATCTTTTATAACCACCTGTGTATGTTCTTAATGTCATGTTTATTCTTTCAACTGTGTTTAGTATTTTCTTATCTTTTGGTGAGAATAATTCAAAAGGAATTACTGTTCCTAAAATGCTTATATCTAGTGTTTTATCTTCCAAGTTTCTAACTAGGCTCTTTTTACTTTCATCATAGAAATTCTTTAAAATGTATTCTCTTAATGTAACACTTAAATTTCTTAGCGTCTCTTTTTCTTTGTTTACATTTTCTTGTTTAACTCTATTTTTTGTAAATTCTTCTTTTAGTTCTTCATATATTTTTATCATTGCATTGAAACTTGCAAATATGCTTGATACTGCGTATAGGTTAACTCCTTCATATTCTTCCCATAAGTCATAGCTTATTCCACATTTATTTGTTTCTTGGAATATATCTTCTACGTATTTTTTCAAAAAGTTTATTGCTTTTTCACACATTTTTAAATTATCTTTTAAGAATTTTTTATCTTCTATTACTTTGTAATGGTTATATACTCCTACTATAACTGATGCTGTTTCATCTATTTGGTATCCCCAACAAGGTGCTAAACGTCCGTCTGTGAAGAAGCGTTGTTCCCACATTCCGTTTCTGCTTTGTGTATTTTTGCAAAAGCTTTTATAGAATTTTTCAACTTCTTTTTTCATTTTCAAAATGTCCATTGCTGTTGTAGTAAATACTGCATCTCTTGGCCAACAATATTGGTAACCGCCACATTGCTTTAAATTTTCATCAACTTCAACAGCAGCTGATATTCCACCTGTTTCGTGGTTTACAAGTAGTGAATACAATAAAATCGTTCTTGTATAAATTTGCTTTATTTTTCTGTTTTTTGGAGTTTCGGCTAGATCTAATTCTAGTCCATTATGATCCTTTACATATTTTTTCCAGTATTTCTTTACCGCTTCGTATTCAGTTCTAAAATCTATTTTTCTTATTCTATCTATTGTTTTTTCTAAATTATCTAGTCCAATTTTACTGTCTTCAATAAAAATATATAACTCAAATTCGCGAGTTTCATTTGGTTTTAAAGTACCTAAATCATAACTTATGCTTGAATTTGCAGACATTCCTACATAATCTTTATCTCCAATTTTTCCATCTTCAATATTTGCTTTGCTGTTATTAATTTGTGAACTTAATAACTTTTCTTTTGAAAATGTGCAAAGCATATATTCGTGATTGTATTGAATTAAAGCATCATTTCTGCACATTCCACTTACTCTGTTTTCTGGAGATGATGTAAGGCTTGAATGTACAAGAAAATTTAAATCTAAGTTTATTGTATTTTCATTTGTAAACTTATATTTTCTTACTAAAACATTTTCTTTAATTGATGCATAATCTGTTTGAACAACTTTTAAATTAAAATATGTGTTTAATACTTCAGTATTTAATATATTTGTATCTTCTTCATATTGTTGCATATAGATATTATTAATATCTTCATGTAAATATACAAGTCTTGAATCATTTATTTTTAATCCTACATGGAAGAAATCTATCATTTGCTTGTAGTCTCTTGTTGGATATAGTAATCTTAATATTTCTCCCTGTTTTGTAAAGCTTGCTAATATATTTTGGTTTCCTATTATTGCATCATTATAATACTTTTCCATTGCTGGTCTCCTTTATGAAATAACCTTAACTATTTGTTGTTCTAGTTCTTTTATTTTGTTGTTTATTTCTGCTATTTCTTCTTCTTTTTTATCTTCATCTGATATATCTTCTTTTATCATCTTAGACATATCTTCTAATTCTTCTTTTAATGTTGCTAATCTATCCATTACTTCTAGTCTTAAATATTTGTATTGGTCTGCTTGTTCAACCTTAGATACAACTTTTATTCTATCTGTTAGTTCGTAGTTTTCTCCATAATCTGGTATTGTTACTGGAATATCTGTTGTATCTTGAATTTTTCCTTTTAATACTACTTGTGCTTCTGGCTCTCCATGTACTAGGAATATGTGTTTTGGCTTTGTTATAAATGAATATACAAAGTTTAATAACCATTCTTGATCAGCATGACCAGAATATCCTTCAATATACTCAATTCTTGCATTTACTGCAATTTCTTCTCCAAATATTTTTACTTTCTTTTCGCCTGCTACGATTTTTGCTCCTAATGTTCCTGGTGCTTGGTAACCAACAAATAGGATTGTATTTTTTGGGTTCCATAGGTTATGTTTTAAATGATGTTTAATACGTCCAACTTCACACATACCACTTGCTGAAATTATAATATGTGGGTATGGATCATCATTTAATGCTTTTGATTCTTCAGCTGTTTGTGTAAATTTTAGTCCTGGAAATTCTAGTGGGTTATCTCCTTTTTCTATTTCTTTTCTAACTTCTTCTTCAAATAGGTTCATGTTTTGTTTGAATACTTCTGTTGCAGATATTGCTAAAGGGCTATCTACATAAACTGGTGCTTTCATTAATGTTTCATATTTTTTCATGAATTCTTCATCTGTTCTTTGCTCTTTTAATTTGTTTAGTTCGTATAAAATTTCCTGTGTTCTTCCTACTGCAAATGATGGTATGATAACATTTCCTCCATTATCTAATGTTTCAGAAACTATATTTAGAAACATTTCAGCTTTTTCATCATTTCTTATATGAAGTCTGTTTCCATATGTTGATTCCATAACTAGGTAGTCTGCTGTTTCTATCATTGTTGGAGAATCTAGTAATGGAATATCATTGTTTCCTAAATCACCTGAGAAAACTATTTTTTTAGTTTCTCCATTCTCTTTTACCCATACTTCTATAATGCTTGAACCTAGCATGTGCCCAGCATCATTAAATCTTATACTTATATTTTCATCTATATCAATTATCTCATCATAGTTGGCTGGTTTAAATAGCTTTAAACAGTCTATTGCATCTTGTGCTGTATATAATGGTGGTAATTCTTGTTTTCCTGTTCTTGCTCTTTTTTTATTTTTCCAAACATTTTCCATTTCTTGAATATGACCACTATCTGGAAGCATTATTGTACATAAATCGCATGTTGCTTTTGTTGCAATAATTGGTCCACGGTATCCATCTACATATAATTTTGGAATTCTTCCTGAATGGTCTATGTGTGCATGTGTAAGTAGCATACAATCAATTTCGTTTACATTGAATGCAAAGTCTTCATAGTTTTCCATTTCTTCAGTTGCTTTTCCTTGGTGTAGACCACAGTCTACTAATATTTTTTTACCTGCCGCTTCTAGCAAGAAGTTTGAGCCTGTTACTGTTTTTGTGGCTCCTAAAAAAGTAATATTCATAAGTTTCAAATCCTTTCTATATAAAAACTTTTATTTTTTTATTTTGTTTTACATTTGGCTCCTCAATATTTGGAATTTCCAAAGTGTTATACATGTTTTCCTCATCATAAATTTCTAATATTGTTTTGTTCGTCTTTGTATTAAAACGCAAATACATCTTTTCTAATTCTATTATATCTGTCTGCAAAATATTTTTAATAATTGTATAATTTTCTTTAATGTTTTTGCTAAATATAGTTATTATCCTCTGTTTGCAAGCTTTTGTTATTATTAATTTTTGTATTAAATTAATATCTATTTTGTCTTTAACTTGCTCTTTTTCTGAAATATATATTAATCCAAAATATCTAATAACATATACTAATCTTATAATTTCTTCTTTTTCTTCTGCATTATCTATTTGAATTTTAATTGCCTTACATACCAAGTTTAATAATTCATTAACTTTTGTAGAAAGTATTTCTTTATTTTGCTTTTCTAATTCTAGTTCTTTTAGTAAAACAAGTTTGTTTTCAATTTCTGTTTTTGTTTTAATGAAGTTTAGTGGTTCCATTTTTTTGCTACATTTGTTTAGATTATCTATTAACTCTTTTCGTTCATTTTCTAGTATTTCGGATAAATCGCTTAAACTAAATATTCTATGGTTCATATCTAGAACTTCGTTCCTTTTAATGAACTCCTTTTTTAATTTAATATCATTATTTAAAATGTCATCAATTTTTTTTATTTTTTCAATTATCTGTTTTTTAGTTCTTCCAAGTGTTTCCAGATATTCCTTTTTATTATCCAACTGATTAAACTCTTTTTGAAGTTCTTTTTGTTTTTCTATTAATCTTTTTCTTTCCTCTTCATCAGTTTGGGTTATATTTAAAATGCATATTTGTGCTATAGTTTTAAATAATTGCTCTCCAAGTTCTGTTTTATATCTATTTGTCAAAGTATCATTAATTATGGTTATATAATCATTTGAAGGTTCTTTTTTCCATGTTTCTAGCACATTTTGCCCAACTAATATTTTCAAAACTTGATATATTAAGTTTGCTAAAATATTTTCAATTTCTCGAGGTTCTATATTCCAAGACCAGCCATCAAAATCACGTATAATCTCATCTGAAGATATACTATATCCTTGATTTAAAGTCTTTTCAAGTGCTGGCTTTATTATTTCATATTCGTTTGAAATTCTAAATTTGTTATGATTAATTTGATATATCTCATACAGCATTTTTCTAACATTTAAATATGTTGTAATTTTCTTTTTTTCAATATCACAAAAACTTTCTTTTGATTTTACTATTTCTATTGTTTCGCAATCATTTGATATAATATCTAGAATTTCTTCTAAAATTTCTCTTTTGGTTTTTGCATCTACACTTACTTTTTTATAGTCTTCATAAGCATTTTCTATTTTGTATAACATGCTTAAGAGTAAGTTTTTAGTATCTTCTGTGAATGTTTTTTTAGACAAGATTTTTTCTAATTGATTATTATAATCTTTTATATTCAATTTTGAAATAAGCTTCTCTTTTTCCAATTTTATCCCCTCGTTAATTTATCAAGTATATTCTATATTATACTTATTTTTTTGTCAATATATTTACGAAAGAATTTTTAAAGTAAAAAAAGACGAAAGTTTCTACTTCCATCTTTTATTTAATTTAAACAAATAATCCTATTATTAAATCTACTAACCATATCATACCTTTTAAAACCCATGTTGTGATGTATGGAATTATATCTGTATAAAATACTATTGCAAATACTATTATTGTAAGTATTGCTTGATTTTTTATTAACCATTCTTTTGCTTTGTATGGTAAAAAATTATTTAGAACTTTTGCTCCATCTAATGGATATATTGGTATTAAGTTAAATACTCCAAGCCCTAAGTTTACTGATATTATTGATATTAGTATGCTTGATATAACATTTGTTGTAGTTGTTATTGTTGTTACTGTCATTCCAAATATTGCATATATTATTAAAAATACAAATGCAAGTATAAAGTTCATTATTGGTCCTGCTGCAGCAACAATCGCTTCTGCTTTTGAGATAGAATACTTTCCATCAAAATTCCTTGGGTTTATTTGTACTGGTTTGCCCCAACCAAAGCCTAAAAGCATTAAACATATTAATCCTACTGGGTCTATATGGCTTATTGGGTTTAAACTAAGTCTCCCTTGTTGCCTTGGTGTTTCATCTCCAAGTTTTGTAGCCGCCCATGCATGTGCAAATTCATGGAATGTCATTGCTACTATTACACCTGGTAAAGAAATTATTATTCCTTCAATACTTCTTTGTCCTAGCAAAACATTTACTAATACCATCACCCCAAGTATTATAAGCACTGTTTTTCTATCTATATTAAACATAAAACTTCCTTTCTTAATTTAATGGTTTCATTGTTGGGAATAAAATTACATCTCTTATTGATTCGCTTTCTGTAAATAGCATGCATAATCTATCTATT
>USEM01000030.1 GCA_900553695.1 uncultured Clostridium sp.
CCTTTTAGTTTTTCTGAAAGTGGAATTCTTACTTCAAAAGAACCATCTTCTAATTCTTTGTTTGCTTTCGTCAATACCTTTTGCTTCTTTAATAAGTGTTTTTACTTCACTTATTAACATTGTGTCGCTTACATCAATTTCAAAATCTGCTCCATCATAATTTACTTGTAGTCTGAAATCAACCGCTTTAACACTTGTTGTTCCAAGTACAATAAGCATTGCAACAACTAAAACAATACTTATTAAAAATTTTCTTGTACTCATCTTTTGAATACCCCCTCTAAATATTTCTTAAAGTTTACATATCATATAATTGTATAAAATGTCAATGAAAATATATATTTTTCTAACTTTTTAATCTCAATGCATTTAGCACTACAGTTAAGCTACTTACGGTCATTGCAAGTGCTGCTAGCATTGGGTTTAGGGTAATTCCAAGGTTTACAAATATTCCGGCATGCTATTGGGATCATACATATGTTATAGAAGAATGCCCAGAATAGATTTTGTTTTATGTTTCTTATTGTTTTATGACTTATTTCTATTAAGTCATTTATTCTATTTAGGTTATCGTTCATAATTACAATACCTGCTGAATCTATTGCTATATCTGTACCAGTGGATACTGAAACTCCTATATCTGCTGTAACTAAGCTTACACTATCATTTATTCCATCTCCACACATCATTACTATTCCATGTTTTTTTAGTTCTTTTATTTTTTCTGCTTTCTCTTTTGGTGTAACATTGCTAATTACATTATCTATGCCAATTTGTTTTGCAATTATTCCGTGCTGTTTTTCCGTTATCTCCTGTAAGCATTACAACTTCTATATTTTGTTTCTTAAGCTTTTCAATTACTTCTACAACATTGTCTTTTAAGACATCTTTTACTCCAATTAGAGCTACTATTTTATCATTTTTTGCCACGAATAGTATGCTGTTTCCTTCATTTATTAAGCTTTCTTCATCTTGGGCAGAGCTTATTGCAATATTATTTTGCTCCATTAATTTTCTGTTTCCTATTAAGTATTTATTATCCTCTTTGGTTGAAGCCTCTAGCCCGAAACCTGGTATTGCTTTGAAGCTTTTTACATCTTCTAATTCAGTTCTTTCTTCTATTGCTTTATTTACAATAGCCATAGCTATTGGGTGTTCTGATTTTTTCTCAATACTTGCAATATCTTTTAAAAGCTCTGCATCACTTAAATTTGTATAATTATACATTTTTGAAACGCTTAAAACTCCCTTTGTTAATGTTCCAGTTTTATCAAAACATATAGTTTTTACCTTGTGTGAATTTTCTAATGCTTCACTTTGTTTTATAAGTATTCCTTTTTTACTTGCATTGCCTGATGCAATGACTATTGCAAGTGGTGTTGCAAGACCTAAACTACATGGGCATGCAACTACTAATATGCTTACAAAAATATTTATTGCAAACGCAAAATCTCTTGATATGATGCACCATATAACAAAAGCTATACTTGCTATTACAAGAATTGTTGGAACAAACACTCCACTTATTTTATCTGCAACTTTTGCAATTGGAGCTTTTGTTGATGTGGCATTTGCAACTAGCCTTACTATTTCAGAAACAGTTGATTCTCTTCCTATTTTTTCTGCTCTATATTTAATTGTTCCTTCAAAATTTATACTTCCTGCAATAACTTTTGCTCCAGCTTCCTTTTTTACTGGAGTGCTTTCTCCTGTAACAAAAGCTTCGTTTATATGTGTTATACCTTCCACTACTTCCCCATCTACTGCAATTTTTTCTCCTGGTTTGCAAATTACTATGTCTCCTTTTTGTATTTCATCTATTGTAACTTTAATTTCATTTCCATCTCTAATAATTACAGCATCATTTGGAGTTATACTCATAAGAGCTTGCAAAGCTTCTTTTGTTTTGTCTTTATTTTTGTTTTCTATAAATTTTCCTATCTTTATAAAGAAAATTACAATAGCAGCTGATTCAAAATATAGCTTTTCTACATATTCTGTGCTTCCTGTTAAAATTCTTGCAGTTCCATAAAGGCTATATGCAAAGCTTGCTATAACACCTATCATAACTAGTGTATCCATGTTAGGCGTTTTGTGTATTAAGTTTTTATATCCATTTTTTAGGATATCTCTTCCAAATATCATTACAATTACTGTAAGTATTAAAAGAGAAATAGCATAATTTACAGGATATTCCATCATATTCAAAAATGGGATAACTGGAAGCCCTACCATGTGAGACATTGATATATATAGCACTAATAGCGAAATTACTGTAATTCCAATTAATTTATATTTTTCGTTAGACTTTCTTTTCTCCTCTTTTTTGAAATTATCTATTCCAAGACTTTTAAAACCTGCTTTTTCAACAAACTTTTCTATTTGTTCTAAATTTAATTTATTATCATCATACTCTATGCTTGCATTGTTCATTACAAGATTTACAGAAGCTTCCTTTATTCCGCTCCTGTTTATTTAAATATTTTTCAAGGCCTGAAGAGCATGCAGAACAGGTCATTCCATCAATTTTTAATATTACTCTTTTCAATATTTTTCCTCCCTGAATTATATTCTACCCAACATAGTTATTTCCTAGCCATATTCTTGAAATAACATCTATCATAAATAGTATAAAAACACATATTGTTGTTATATTAACTACCTTTTGGTTTCCTGATATGAATTTTTTTAGAACTGGTTGAACTAAGTAAATACCAAGCAAAGATACAAAACCAAATTTAATATCTGGTATTAACGCAATTCTACCATCAAAATTCATAAGTTCTCCTGAATAATCCCAAAGTGTCTTAAAATCTCCCCAAACCCAGTCTATTATGTATGAACCTATAAACTCCACTATGGTTGATATTACTATGGTTTCAAGGAATACAACTATTGGTCTTATATTAATTTTTCCTAAAAGTATTTTCTTTTCCTTAGTTCTAAAAAGTAGTATCATTATAACTAGTCCGCCAAAGCCATATATTGTAAGCCATGGCCCCCATAAAGCTCCTCTGTTAACAATCATTTTCTCCTCTATTGCAAAAACCAATTCTTCATATATCCAACCACACACAGAAAAAACTAAAAAGAAAATGAAAATATCTCTTAATATTTCAATTTTCTTTTTGTTTGAAAAATCAATTCCAAAATTCAATATCTTATTTATCATAATATCCCCCATTATTCGACAAATTTTGATTGAATTATATCATAAAGGAGAATAACTTACAACATGTTATTTAAGCATATTTTATATATATGAATGAAATATAATAATATCTCAAGCAAAAAACTGTGCAATTCATTTTTTTACAACAAGAAAAAACTAGCCAAATTTGCTCTGATTTACTTGAGAATTTTTGACTAGTTTTATTATACAATTTACAGCTTCAAAGTAGCTTCCCTAAAACTACTTTGGAATATTTAATTATTTTATCGCCTGCAAGCCTACAGTGATACATAAAGTGCAGAACGGAAAGAAATGCCATTGTCGCTGAACGTCGGACGGTCGCCGTAACGATTGCTTGCTGGATAGTCAGAACCATTGCTGTCGTAATTGCCGGCCCCTGCCAACTCGATCACCCTGAGAACCAGACTCTGTGGTCCATTCATAACAATTTCCTGCTACATCATATATGTTTTTACTGCAGTTTCTTTCTGTTGCTCCTGTGGTTAGTAAAATAGATGTATCTTTCATTTTTGAATATTTACTTCCAACATTGTTAAAACTTCCAAGAGTATAATTGCTTGTGTTAAAAACTGCGTAAGCCCCTCTAGTAATTTCAAATGTTTCTGAATTTTTATAATTTCCCCATGTAGTACTATTTGTTACACTATGGTTTAAATCTTTTATAAAATCTAGCATACTATCCCAACATGCTCCCGTACATAGCATACTAGTTGCTCCATATTCATTTGTATTATATAAACTATTTGATAAATATACTGCTCCTGTTGTTCCTATGCTACTCTCACTATCTCCCCATTCTACATAGTTATATGGATACATATCTTGTTTTATTCCTAATGTTGTAACTCCTGATGAACTAGTTCTTTCCGTTTCACTTCCAGCCTCGTATCTACCTATATAAAATCCTCCATATTTATATATGCTTTTTGTTAAATTTGCTATTTGGTTTGCAATTCCAGTTTTATCAGCTGTATCATTAGTTGAATCTGGTTCTGTATAATCCGTACTAAGTCCATTTGTTCTTTCTCCCCCAGTTGATTCATTTGCAGTCCATTCTGACCTATAAAAACTTGCTATACTGTTTTCAGTATCTGTTGATTTTACTTCTACTGGTATCCATACAAATTGATTATATGCTGTTTTTACACTATCTGGGTTTGTCCAGTCTACTGTTGTTCCTTCTGGAATATCATATATTACTAGTCCATTATCTATACTTTGTTCTGATTTTATTCCAGATACTGTAAATCCTTTTGGTATCCATGCTGTTTTACCATCTCTTATATATTTTGTATTTTCTGTTACTCTTGTTCCTGGAAGATTTTTTTGTTTTTCAGCTTCTTCTTGCTGTCTTTCTTGCTCTTCTATTTCCCTTTCAACCTCATCTAATTCTCCCATTAATTCATCTACTCTTGTCTGCTGTTCGTTTACTTTTGCATTTGTGCCTTCTACTGCCTTTTCAGCACTTCCAAATAAGTCTCCTTTTATAAGCAAGTTCAAACTTACTCCTACCAGAATTAAAAGAATTATTATTGTAATAATTAACGCTATTAGTGTTATACCTTTGTTTTTTCTCATCTTTCTTTTTCTCCCTTCAAATTTTCACCTTATAATCCGCCAACTCTCGTCGGAGCTTTTGTTTTTATTTAAAATCGAACCCACGATGGAGACGCCTAAAGAAGTGTTTCGGGGGTCTTCGATTTTCTCTAAAAACAAAACTCCTGCGTTTGGCTGCTTTCTTGTATTAAATACGTTTTTGCTATGCTTTGGACGAGATTGGACGGTCGTCCTTGTACAAACTTAATCATTGTACAAAATCAGCCTTTAAATACGACAAAAAGAGACGGACTTATCCATCTCTTGCGTGCAACCGTAATAAAGCATATGGAAATATGCTTGTTTTATTCTCTAATGAACATATAGTGTGTGTGTCAGAGTGTTGAACAATTCTGCTTTTTTGTTTTCTAGAATTGTCTCTCTCTCTCTTTCTCTACTCCTGCAAGGGGTTTAGCGATTGCGTTCATTTTTTCTCCTCCTTTGTTCCTCTCCTTAATTTATCTTGAACCTAGTATATAACAAACTAACTTTGCTTGTCAACTAGTTTTTTGAAAAATTTTTAGGGCTTATATTTTTAAACATTGGGGCATTTGCTAAAATCATTGGCACATATACATTATTCATTAATATTTTTATATATTTGTATTGACTTATTACAAAAATCATGTTATAAATATAGTAAATTATTCGTGGCAACTTCAGTTTGCCAATTATATTTTTATTTTCTTAATATTTTTTTCTTTAAGAAAATCATTTGAATTTTATTAAAAGTATAGTATTGACTTTTGATAACCAATATGTTATCATTATAATATACTATAGAAGGAGTTTCTATATGTATAAAATTATTTTTTATCAAAATACTAATGGAGAAAATGAAGTTTTAAATCATATCAATTATTTAAATCAGCATACTAATAAGGATAATAGAATTAAACTTGAAAAGATCACTGCCTATATGAGGTTACTGCAAAATAATGGGCTTGCTCTCGGAGAACCTTACATAAAACACCTATGTGATAATCTATGGGAATTGAGACCTTTACGAGATAGAATACTATTTGCATATGTTAAGGATAATACATTTTTATTGCTAACATATTTTATCAAAAAAACTCAAAAGACTCCAGCAAGAGAAATTGAAAGGGCAAAAAAGATGTTAGTAAAATATTTGAAGGAGGGAGATTAGATGGATAAAGAAATTACTTGGAATGATGTTGAGCAAACTTTGAATTTTACACCTGAAGAAGAAGTTGCAATTCAGCTTGAAATGGATTTAATTCAAGCAACAATTAATACAAGAGAAAGTTTAAAGCTTTCTCAAAGAAAATTAAGCGAAATTTGTGGCCTAAAACAGCCTGTAATCGCTAGAATAGAAAGCCACACTCGTTCTCCTAAAGTGGCAACATTGTTAAAAATGTTACTACCTATGGGCTACACATTAAAGGTTGTGCCTATTGATAAAAAAATAATGAAAAAGCAATAAATTTATGTTATAATTATTTTATGTTTAATTAACAGGGGGGTGCTTTATGGGTATTACCGAAATTAGAGAGCCTATTCAAAAACGTTCTATTGAAAAAAAAGAAAAGATAGTAAAAGCTGGTTTTGATTTAATTTGTGAAAATGGATATTATAATATAGATACATCTAAAATTGCTAAATCTGCTGGTGTTTCTACCGGTATTGTATATCAATACTTCAAGGATAAACATGATATTTTTATAGCAGGTCTTGAAAAATACGCAGATAACATCTTCTACCCTATGCTAAATTTACCTGTTCAAAGTTTTAATAAAAAAGACCTACCTGAGATTTTTAAGAAAATGATAGATAAATATATAGAAAGCCACAAATTATCTTTATCTGCTCATGAAGAAATTATGGCTATGGTACATTCAGATAAAGATGTAGCTTATTTCTTTTATAAAAGAGAAATGGCACTTACCTATAAACTTACAGAAGTTTTAAAACAAAATGGTTTTAACTCTGAAGATTTAAGTGAAAAAGTGCACATTATTATTGGTATAATAGACAACCTATCTCATGAAATTGTTTACCACAAACATGAAGGGCTTGACTATGATAAAATGAAAACTCTTGTTATAAACAGCATTGTAAGTTTATTATGCTAAATTAAGTCTATTTAATATTTTAGGTACAAAAATTATTAATCCTATTATTGCTGAACCTATTGCTAAAACTAACACTGCACTTGCTGCAACGTCTTTTGCAAGCTTTGCTTTTTCATTTCTTTGTGGCATTGCCATATCTACTGTAGCTTCAATTGCAGTGTTAAATAGTTCTCCGCCTATTACTCCTGCAAAGCAAATTATGCATATGATCCATTCATAAAGATTTATTTTCAAAACAATTCCTGCAAGTATTACAAGTAGCATTATTGTTACATGTATCTTCATGTTTCTTTCTCTTTTAAAAGCTGAAACAAGTCCCTCACCAGCATACTTAAAACTGTTTGCTATTTTTTTTGTCTTAACCTTTAGCTCTCTTTTTCTCCTTAAACTTGTTTTTGGTTTTTCCTCATCTTTTATTATAAACTTATTTACAGCCATTATGTATATTATTAAATATGCAATTGATATTAGAAAACCTCCTAAAACATCACTTGTGTAGTGAACTCCTAAATAAATTCTACTTACTCCAATTGTTCCTATTAAAAAGCTCAAAACAACTGTTAAGCTCCATTTTAAATATTTATTGTTTATATATTTCAAACACAAATATATTAAATATCCATAAAAAGCCATACTTACCATAGAATGCCCAGAAGGAAAGCTATAGCCAGCTTCCTCAATTATTCTAAATTCCGTAGGACGTGGTCTTTGTAATATTCTTTTTAAAATTTGGTTAAGTACTGTAATTATTGCTAAATTAGAAAAAATTGATATTCCAATTTTCTTGTTTTTTATAAATAATATTAGTATTATTGTTAGTGTTATTAGAAAAATTGCTCCACCAAGCTGTGTAATTACTTTGGCAACTGGTGTTGCAACATCTCCTATTAAAAATCTTGAAACCAATTCATAGCCTATAATATCGCCTTTCATTATTTCCTTATGAAAAACATCTTTAGCTAAGGCTAGAAAGCCTATTAAACATGCAAATAATACTATCCATTTAAAATACTTCTTAAAAAATTCTTTCATTTTTACCCCTTCTAATATTTTTTATTGCATTATTTATACCACAAAAGCGAGTAATTTTCAAGGTAATTACTCGCTTTTGAATTTAGTTTATTCTACGTTTACTCCCTTTTTAATTTGTCTATTTCCAATTAAGCCATATAAAATATTATATAATGTATATAATACTATACCTCCAAACATTAGGAATTTCATTGTTTCCTTGTTTGGTGCTTCTACGGTGTTAAATAAATTCATTATGTTTTTATTAAATAGTCCTGCAATATATAGAAGTAGAACTGTTGTTATGCTCATTGCTATAAATAGAACTATGCCATATATTACTGATTTTATTATTCTTTTGTTGTTTGATTTATGTCCTAAAATTATGCCTAGGTATCCACACATTAGTATGAATATAAATTCCAAAATTAGTATTATTGCTATTACTGCAACTACTGCTCCTGCTTTCATTTCAAGAAGTGTAGCAACTGGAGTTATTGCTTGTTTTACAAATTCAAAATTTGCCTTTGTTCCATATGCTATTACAATGCATGCAAAAATTATAGTAAATGAAAGTAGCATAAGAATTATTCCTGTTAATACTTTTGCTAAAAATATTGTTCCATTTTTTACTGGCAATGTATGTGTTAAATAAGATTCATCTTTGTAAATATTTCTTATAAATCTTACCCAACATCTCATAAGCGAATTAATTACAATGCTTGCCATCATTGAAATTGCTACCCCAGAACATATTTGTGTTATAACTGTAAACACTATTGAATTTTGAATATTGCCCATAAGCCTTGTTGCCACTGAAAAAATAAGCCCTAATATATAGAATACAAGTAGTGGTTTACACACCCATTTAAAATCATATTTCATTACTTTTCCTAACATTTAAAATACCTCCTAAATATTTCATCTATTGAACTCTTTTCTTTTTCTCTTAGTTCATCTGCTGGTGAGGTTAATATTATTTTTCCGTCATTCATAAATATTACCTCG
>USEM01000031.1 GCA_900553695.1 uncultured Clostridium sp.
TTATATATAAAATTTAAGGAGGAAAACGTATGAACGTAACAATTTTAGGAAAAGATTTAACAGCCACAGAGGCTATAAAGGACTATGTAGACAAAAAAATGGATAGAATCCAAAAATATTTTGGAGAAGATTTTGATGTATCAATTACATTTAGAACAGAAAGAAATGAACAAATAGCAGAAATGACAGTAAAATCTACAGCAGGAGTATTTAGAGCAGTTACAGCACACAACGATTTATATGCATCTATCGATAAAGACTTTGATATAATCGAAGGTCAAGTTAGAAAAATGAAAACAAAGAAAGATAGAGCAAACAAAGAAGATTCAATTAAAAACTTACCAGTAGATGTGAATGAAGCTGAAATAGAAGGAGAAATAATTAAAACAGTTTATTATGACCTAAAACCTATGACTCCAGAAGATGCTGTACTAAAATTACAAGAAAAACCAACAGATAGATTTGTAACATTTATAAATTCAGAAACAAACAAAGTTAATGTATTATTCAAATTAAAGGATAATAAGAATTTTGGACTTTGCGAACCTGACGTATAGGTTTGAAAGATAATTGCATTTGGCGTTATTAAAATTGAGACTGAAAATCCTCAACGTATTTCAATATGCCTCCGGTTTTCAGCTCAATTTTGCCTAGCCAAATATCAATTCTTTTTTAAACCTTTTTATAATATTAGCCCATCACAATCATGAGGCTTATGCTCAATGAGTAATTGCAATCTCAAATAGAAGAGGGGGAGTTAAATGGACTGGAATAAAGATGTTATTCAAAAATTAGAATGGAATGGCGAAATAAGTAATTTAAAAGAAAAACAAAAAATTGCTGATAAAATAGCACTATTAGCAAAAGATGGAGATGTAATTGGCGTTGGCTCAGGTTCAACATCTTTCCTAGCTATTCAAGCTATTGCAAAAAGAATGAAAGAAGAAAACTTAAAAATAAAAGCAATTCCAACTTCAAAAGAATTAGGTATGGTATGCAATTATTTAGGAATTCCAACAGAAACCTTGCTTACAGCTAAACCAGATTGGTGCTTTGATGGAGCAGACGAAGTAACTCCGGAAAAATGGATTGTAAAAGGAAGAGGAGCTGCAATGTTTAGAGAAAAGCTAAATATTGCAAATGCTAAAAAAACATACATTTTAGTAGATAGCAGTAAATTTGTAAGCAGACCATGTGAAAAGTTCCCAATTCCAATAGAAGTATTTCCAGACAGTTTGTATGCAGTTAAAGAAAAATTACTAGAACTAGGTGCAACAAGCTTAGAACTACGTCTAGCAAAGAAAAAAGATGGTCCAGTAATTACTGAGAATGGGAACCTAATTATAGATGCAAAATTTGAAAATGTTGATGAAACATTTGAAAAGAAACTAAAAAGTATAGTTGGAGTTATAGAAACAGGATTATTTATTGGATACAATGTTGAAATAATAAATTAAGAACAAAAAATATGAAGTAAACAAAATTAATTTTACTTCATATTTTGCTTTAATTATGTAAATATGGTATAATAAGTATGTAATACTTAAATTTTAAGAACTTAAGGAGGAAAAATCATGAAAGAGAAGGTTCAAACTATGGAAATCATTCCTGCAGAAGTAGCAAGAAAAAGAACAGACACGGCTTTGACCGCACGGAGACTGAATGAAATCATGGTAAAAATCTCAAGAAAAATTCAGGAAACTGCAAAAGGCGAATACCATGATGACGAGTATTCTTTGGAACTCTGTTACAACGAGGAACAGATTGAGATGGTTCGAGTTGATCTCGAAAATCTCGGATATCGCATCATCCAAAAGGAAACCGAAAACAGATTTTACCTTTCATGGTAAACCTAAAACCACTGCCAAGAATTTGGCAGTGGTTTTTATTTAAGTAATGGTTTTTATATTTACAAATTTAAAATCACTTGGTATAGGTGCAGTTAATGTTAATCTTTTACTAGAAATAGGGTGAATATACGATAGTCTATATGCATGAAGTGCTTGTCTATAAATTAAATGAGAACTTGCACCATATAAAGTATCACTTAAAAGTGGGTGACCAATATGTGCCATATGTACACGTATTTGATGTGTTCTTCCGAGTTTCAAGAATACATTTAACAACAGTAAAATTAGAAGAACTTTGTAAAACTTCATAATGTGTAATTGAGGAATCTCCAAGAGGAGAAACACACCTTTCTATTATGCTATTTTCTTTTCTAGCAATAGGGCAATTTATAGTTCCTTTTGAATTTTCAAACACACCATCACAAATAGCAATATATTCTTTAGTAAATTGTTTGCATTTCATTTGCCTTATTAAACATTCCTGAACATATTCATTTTTTGCAAATACAACAAGCCCAGAAGTATCTTTATCTAGTCTATTTACAGGACGAATTTTCCTTTTTAAACCAATTTCATCAAAATAATACCTAACTCCATTAGATAAACTATCTTCAAAATGGTCCATAGAAGGGTGAACAGGAAACCCGCTTGGTTTGTTCACAACAAGTAAAGCATCATCTTCAAAAACAATATCAAGAGGCATTTTAGTTGGAACAATATTTGAATTATCCTCAATAAAATCAATATTAATTGTAACAACATCACCCACATTCAAAACCAAACGAACAGAAGCCTTTTTACCACTTACAAAAAGCCTATCATTCATTTTTAACTTAGCAAGCAATCTATCAGAAGTTTGGAAATGCACTTTTATAAGTTCCTTCAAATTTGTAAATTTATCATTTTCTTTTATTTTATATTCTAAAATCATAAAACCTCACATAAAAATAATACCACAAAAAGGCTAAAAAGACTATAATTTTATGGTAAATTGGTAAAATATGTGGTATACTAATTAATAGGAAGGAGAGTGAATTTTATGAGTGAAGAGTTTAAACAAACATTGGTAGACATAAACAATATCTCATACCATCTAAGCATAGAGGAAGCAAAAAGAATAGAAAAAATTGCTGAAAAGTTTCTAGATATCAAGCTTTTAGAAACAATGCCAGAATTACAAACAGATGAGCTAGAAGAGATGGACGTAACAGAAAAATTGTTATTATTAAATGAATATTCTTTATCAGACGAAGAACGAGCAAAAGAAAATAACGAAGCAATTCCTCTAGAAGATATTTTGAAAGAGGAGGGGTTAATTTAAATGAATTACATTATAAATGTTAAGAAAAAGGCTAAGAAATTTATTGATAAACAACCCCTCTTTCAAAGAAAACGAATTTACGAAGCGATTGAAAAATTACCAAATGGAGATGTAAATGGACTTGTTAATTATCCTAATACATATAGACTAAGGGTTCGGAGATTACAGAATAATCTTTGAGTGGTATGAACATGAAATTATAATTAGTGTAATAGGAGTCGATAATAGAGGCGACATTTACAAAAAACTTTAGTTCAAAAAAGTTTAAATCAAAATCAAATTCTGCTAATTCTAAGTAGAGAAAATCCAGTAAAATATTGAAAAAATAGGTAAATAATGGTATAATATTTACATAATGCATTTTGCATTTTTTAGCTTATCCATATATGAGTATTGAAAGGGGAATTAAACATGCACACAGTTGAAACAAAGCTCCGATTTGAAAAGATTCCGTTCAGTGACGGGAAAAGAAAGGACGTTGTTGCAACTATTGTAACAACGGAAGAACTGACCCTTGATGATATCAAAATCATCGCACATTATGGACAAAAAGTAATAGGTGGACCAAGAGCAAAAACATTTGCTCAAGTTCTTAAGGAGAGCACAAGCAAGATGAAGGCACCAACCTCAACAGCAATTAAAAACATGAACTTGCTGAGCAAGTTGGTAACCTTTTCTTACCAAGTGGTATAAGCCTGTTTACCCCAGCTTCTAAATAGAGCTGGGGTAAATTTTGTAAAATTACAAAAAAGCATAAAAAACTACTTGACAGGGAAATACAAAATGATATATATTACTGTTGTAAATTATTCTAAAGAAAATCAAGGAGGAAGTTTAAAGTGGAGAGAAACAAAGGTATAACACTAATTGCATTGATTATAACTATAATAATTCTTTTAATATTAGTAGGGGTAAGTATAAACCTAGCAATAAAAGGAGATTTATTCGGAAGTGCTGAGAAAGCAGTAAATGGAACAAATGCAAAAGTAGAAGAACAACAAACTGCAGTGGATGAATTAATGGGAGAATTAGATGAAGTTGAGAAAGAAATAGAAGAACAACAAAGACAACAAGAAGAAGCTGAAAAACAAAAAAATCTTCCAGGAACAAGAGTAACTGAAAATACAAAATATATAAGAGATGGAAAAACAGCATGGATACCAAAAGGGTTTACTGTATCTGGAATAAAGTCAGAACAAAGTATAGATAATGGATTAGTAATCTACGATATTCCAGAAGGAATAACACCAGACTGGACAAATCCAGATAGTGTAAAAACAAAATATAACCAATTTGTATGGATACCAGTAGAAGTAAAATCAACAGATACTGAAAACAGTATAGCAAGCTTCTATAGGTCAGCATGGGCTGCAAATGCATCAACTGGAGGAGAAAGAACAACAGGACTTGCTACAGTTTACACAGAACCAAATTCAACTAATGATACAACAGATAAAACAGGCATAGCAGACCAAATAACAGAATTAACAAAAAGTATATATAAATATGGAGGCTTTTATATAGGAAGATACGAAGCAGGAGTAAAGCCAGCAACAGATGGAACTGCAACACCAAGAACAAGTAGTTCATCCCAAACAGCAGAATTTGTGGTACAGCAAGATAAATACCCATATGATTATGTAAAATGGGGAAAAGATATGTCTGACGTAAGTGAAGGAGCAGTATATTTGTGTAATAATTTATATTCATCAACAAATACAAATTATGGAGCAACAAGTATGCTATGTAGTGGAGCTAGTTGGGACAGTATGCTAGACTTCATAAAAGATTCAAGTCATAGCGTAACAGATAGTACAACTTGGGGAAATTATAATAATTCAGAAACATATAAAATATATAGAGGAAGTTTATATAATTCAGCATGGAGTACAGTTAATACAACGACTGGTACAGATGTAACCCAAAGCACAAGTATTTTACTAACCACAGGGGCAACAGAAAGAAACAGTTCAAAAAACATATATGATGTAGCAGGTAACATGAGTGAATGGACTACAGAGTCTTATTCTTCGAGCTCCCGAGTTGATAGGGGTCGGCTTTTATAGCATCAGTCCTTCTGACAATCCAGCGAGCCACCGTGGTAGCAACTCTCCAACCAACGGTGGTCGCGCAATAGGTTTTCGCCCAGTACTTTATGTAAAGCTGTAAGCTTACAGGCGATACATGAATTTAATATCAATAAAATGTGTATTAGTAGAAATTCGAAAATACACATTTTATTTTTATAATGGCAACTTAAATTTTATATTTTTTCATAATAATACTTGACAAATTAGTACATAATAGTATAAAATAAAATACAGTTAAAGTGCGTTAGTACAATGCAAAGCTGTAAGAGGTTACTAGTAGAGAATAAGGGTCATGGGCTGAAAGCCCTTTTAGCAAACATTACAAAGTGAAACACATTGGAAGCATATTTTAAGAGAGAAGTATTGCAAATTTGGGCAATGCTTAAGCTAGGGTGGTACCGCGGATTATTTTCGTCCCTGCATTTTGTTGCAGAGGGCTTTTTTTGTACCTTTGTAACTAAACAAAATAAAAAGGGGGAGTTTTTAATGGAAAAAATTAAAACTTTGTATGAAAAAACAGAAGAACTTGTTGGTAAGGAGGTTGTAGTTGAAGGTTGGGTTAAGACTGTTAGAGATTCTAAAACATTTGGTTTTATAGAACTAAATGATGGAAGCTTTTTCAAAAACGTTCAAGTAGTGTTTGATGATTCATTAAGCAACTTTGCAGAAATTTGTAAATTACCTATTAGTTCATCAATTAAAGTAACAGGAAAACTTGTAAAAACAGAAGGAGCAAAACAACCATTTGAAATTAAAGCTACAGGAATTGAAGTAGAATTTTTAGCTGCTTTAGATTATCCACTTCAAAAGAAAAGACATTCATTTGAATATTTAAGAACAGTAGCACACCTAAGACCTAGAACAAACACATTCAACGCAGTATTTAGAGTACGTTCAGTATTATCTTATGCAATACACAAATTCTTCCAAGAAAGAGATTTTGTGTATGTTCACACACCAATAATAACATCAAGTGACTGCGAAGGTGCTGGAGAAATGTTTAACGTATCTACTTTAGATATGAACAATGTACCAAAGCTAGAAAACGGAAAAGTAGATTATTCAAAAGACTTTTTTGGAAAACCTGCACATCTTACAGTTAGTGGGCAATTAAATGTTGAAACATTTGCATTTGCATTTAGAAATGTTTATACATTTGGACCAACATTTAGATCTGAAAACTCAAACACAGTAAAACATGCTTCAGAATTTTGGATGATAGAACCAGAAATTTGTTTTGCAGATTTAAATGATGATATGGACTTAGCAGAAGATATGGTTAAATATATAATCAGCTATGTACTAGAACATTGTCCAGAAGAAATGGAATTCTTCAACAACTTTATAGATAAAGGTTTATTAGATAAATTACACAATGTTGTACATTCAAACTTTGCAAGAATTACTTATACAGATGCAATTAAAGAGTTAGAGAAGAACAACGATAACTTTGAATTTCCAGTTCATTGGGGTTCAGACCTACAAACAGAGCATGAAAGATATTTATGTGAAGTATTATTTAAAAAGCCAGTATTTGTAACAGATTACCCAGCAGAAATAAAAGCCTTCTATATGAAGCTTAACCCAGATGGAAAAACAGTTGCAGCAGCAGACCTTCTAGCACCTGGAATAGGAGAAATTATAGGTGGTAGCCAAAGAGAGGATAACCTAGAAATATTACAAAATAAGATAAAAGAAAATGGAATGAGAGAAGAAGATTACTGGTGGTACTTAGACCTAAGAAAATACGGAAGTGCACGCCATGCAGGATTTGGGCTTGGATTTGAAAGAATGATGATGTACCTAACAGGAATGCAAAACATTCGTGACGTAATACCATTTGCAAGAACACCAAAAAACTGTGATTTCTAATAAATAAAGGACCTTTAGTATGGAAATACTAAGGGTCTAAAATTTTGTTAAAAATTTTTTACAAAACCTATTGACAAAGTAGGGAAAAAGAGATACAATATTAGCAGTCTTGATAAGAGACTGCTAATTTGAAATAAGGGGGAATGTATATGGATATTCAAAAATTTACTCAAAAATCAATAGAGGCTATACAAAAGGCTCAAAATTTAGCAATAGAGCACGAGAACAGTCAAATTGACCAAGAGCATTTGCTATATGCATTGCTTATTGGAGATAATAGTTTAATAAAAGAATTACTAAAGAAAATGAATGTAAGTGATGAATTTGAAAAAGCAATTAAAAGAGAAATAGAAAACAAGCCAAGTATGCATTCAAATGCAAGGCAAATGGATCAAGTATATATTTCAAGAGACACAGATGAAGCGTTAACAGATGCCCAAAACACAGCTGAAAAGATGAAAGATGAATATGTATCTGTTGAACACATCATGATTGGTTTAATTGATAAAGCAAATTCAAAATTAAAAGAATTATTTAGAACCTTTAATATAAACAAAAACAACTTTTTAAAGGTTCTATCTGAAGTAAGGGGGAATACAAGAGTGACTACTGATAATCCAGAAGAAACATATGATGCTTTAAAGAAATATGGTACAGATTTAACAGAAATGGCAAGAAAACAAAAACTTGACCCAGTAATAGGTAGAGATGACGAAATAAGAAATGTAATAAGAATTCTATCAAGAAAAACTAAAAACAATCCATGTT
>USEM01000032.1 GCA_900553695.1 uncultured Clostridium sp.
CTCCTTCTTTTATTGATAGCATTCCTTCTAAACCCTTTAGCATTTGTTCCTCCTAAAATTTTTACTTTACAAATATCATATATAATAATGATGCACATCCTCCAACTAGCATCATTCCTGCCATTACAGCAGCAAATACTTTAACAAATATTTTGTTTTTCTTATTCATATGTAGCACTTCCTTTCTAATTTTTATTCTTTAGTTTGTATTCGTTTTGTATAATTGTTAATATTATTTGAACTGATTTTTCTAGATTATCATTTTTTATTACATAATCATACATTCCAATTTTTGATTCTTCATAATCGAACCTATTAAGTCTAACTTCAATATCATGCTCGTTTACATGTTCTGTTCTATGTTCTAGTCTATTTTTTGATTCTTCCTTTGGAACTTTCAAGAAAATTGTTACTATTTTGATATCATTTTGTAATAGTTTTAATAGGTTTTCTGTTCCGTTTACTTCGATATCTTTTATTATTATTTTACCTGATTTAACTTTTTCATCTAATATTTTCTTTGATGTTCCATAATAATGTTCATGATGTGCAGAATACTCATAAAACTCGTTTGCTTTGATTTTTTCTTCAAATTCGGCTGTTGTTATGAAGTTATATATTTCTCCATCAACTTCGCCTTCACGTGGTTCTCTATCTGTGTAAGATGGCATTGTTGTAGCATTATCCATTCTTTTTAATAATTCTTTTTTTATTGTGTCTTTTCCTGCACCAGATACTCCAGATAATAGTACTAGCATTCTCTCACCTTACCCTCAGCAATTTCATTTGCTGCAAGTGTTACTGCTGATCTTTCTTTTACTTTTGTTAATGGTGTTTGTCCTCCTGCTATTTGTCTTGCTCTTTTTGAAACTAGTATTACTAGTTCGAATCTGTTATCAACTATTTTTAGTAAGTCTGTAACTGTTGGTTTGATAATCATTTTTATCATTTCCTTTCTAATTTAAAATTAATCTTCAACATTATTATCTTCTTTTGCTATATCTTTATCTAATCTTGCTGCTATTGTTTCTGGTTGTACTGCAGAAAGAATAACATGCTCAGAATCCATTATTAAAACTGCTCTTGTTCTTCTACCACATGTTGCATCTATTGCTCGTTTTTCATCTTTGGCCTCTTGTACAAGCCTTTTTATTGGTGCTGCTTCTGGGCTTACAATTGAAACTATTTTGTTTGCAGAAACAACATTTCCAAAACCAATATTTACTAATTGCATATTATGTACCTCCTCTATTCTATGTTTTGAATTTGCTCACGTACATTCTCCAATTCTGTTTTTATATCTACCACATAATTTGTTATTTCCAAATTATTTGCTTTTGAACCAATTGTATTTGTTTCTCTATTCATTTCTTGAATTAAAAAGTCTATTCTTTTACCATTACTATCGTTCTTTTCAAGTAAGCCTAAGAACTGTGATATATGGCTTCTTAGTCTTGTTAATTCCTCTTCAACAGAGCATTTATCTGAATAGATTACAACTTCTTGTGCTAATCTTGCTTCATCTACTACATTTGGTTTTAATAATTCATTTATCCTCTTCTCTAATTTTACTATATATTCGCTCACAAGTCCAGTAGAAATTGCATTTATTTTATCAATTTTTTCAGAAATGCTTGAAATTCTGTTAATTAAATCTTCTTTTATCTTTTCTCCTTCGTTTTCTCTCATGCTTATAAAGTTCTCTATTGCCTTTTCTGTACATTGTGTAACTTCTTTAGCTATAATGCTTTCATCTTCTTCACTTAGTCTTGTGTTTAAAACATCTGGCATTTTCATTACATCTATTACTTCTATGTTTGAATTAATATTTGTTTCATTTGCAAGTTTTCTCATTTCATCTATATAATTTTTAGCAAGTTCTCTATTAATTTCTATGCTTCTGCCTTTGTCACTATTATTTATAAATGATATAAAAACTTCAACCTTTCCTCTCGTAACAGATTTTGATATAAGTTTTTTGATATTATCTTCCATAAAGCTTATGCTTCTAGGTAATTTAATAGATATATCGCTATATCTATTATTAACTGATTTTATTTCTACAGTATATTCTCTAGAATCAAATTCACATTTGCTTCTTCCATATCCTGTCATACTTCTTAACATTTAATTTAACTCTCCTTTTTTGTTTCTGGATTTTTTCTTGGTCTTCCTCTTTTCTTTGGTGCAGGTGTTTCTACTACTTCTACTACATTTTCAGCTGTTTCTTTCTCTTTCTTTGGTGTGTTCTTTGGCTTTGTTGTTGTAGTTTTTGCTTTACTTGTAGTTTTTGATCTAGTTGTTTTTGGTTTTTCCTCTTTTTCTACTTTATCAGTAGTTTTTGTAGTTTTTCTTGTTGTTTTCTTTGGAACATCTTTTTCTTCCTTTTCGGCTTTTGTAGTTGTTTTCTTTTTAGTTGTAGTTTTTTTCGTTTCTGCTTTTTCTTTTTTAGCTGTTGTTTTGGTTTCGGTTTTCTTTTTTGTTGTTGATGTTTTTTTAGATGTTCCTTTAGCCTCAGATTTTTTTGTTTTTGTTGTTTTACGTTTTGGTTTTTCTTGAACTTCTATTGTTTCTTCTATGATCTTTTCCCTCTCTGCCTCTAATCTTTTTTGTTCCATTTCTTCTAATATTCTTGTTTTTTCTTCTTGAGCTTTATCATCTTGACTTTCTTTTTTAATTATTTCTTGTATATCACTAATGTCATTTAAATACTGTTTCTTTTCCATAAAGTATATTGCAATTACTTTAGCTATATAATATATAGCCACGGTTGCAATTATTGGATACATTATTTTTCTGTTAAACTTTAAGTAAATATATGGTGAAAATAGCATAAACACAGCAAGTACAAGCATTTCCATTCCACTTGCTGCCCATTTTCCGCTATCTTTTTTATACGCAATTTCTAATAATATTAAAGCAAGCACTAGAATTTCAATTGAATATACATTATACACAAGTGTTGCAGCTTCCTTTACAAGTAAATTTGATGCAATTTTAAATGTGTATATTAAAATACAAATTGCAATTCCTATTGCACTATTTGCCACTACTCTACCTATTATTTTATCCTTTGCCTCTTTTGATAATTCCCTTTTTTCTTTTATTTTTTCAATATTTTCAAGTTCAATTTTTTTCAAACCTTCTCTTCCTTTCTCTTATGTTTCATATTAACCTAGTTCATACATTATAATGCTTGTCATTGCTAAAGCTACTGTTTCTGTTCGCAATATTCTTTTTCCAAGTGTTATAATTTTTGCACCAGCTTCTTCAAGCTGTTTTACTTCTTTTATATCTATTCCACCTTCTGGACCAATTATTATTCCAACCTTTAAATTTTCCTTATTTTTTAAAGTTTGTACCACTTCTTTGAATGTAAAATCTTCTTCATTTTCATAAGCTAATAATACTATATCATATTTTTGAATTAAATTCAAAAGATTTTGCAAATTTATTAAATTTTCTACTTTTGGAATAAAGTTTCTGCCACTTTGCTTCGCTGCAGTTTCAGCAATTTTATTCCATCTCTCTATCTTCTTTGCTTGAGATTTGCTATCTAACTTTACTACACATCTTTCCATTTGTACAGGCACAAAATATTTTGCTCCAAGTTCTGTACATTTTTGAATAATGAGTTCCATTTTTTCTGCCTTTGGAAGCCCTTGAAATATTGTAACTTCCGTATTAGATTCTGTATTTGTTTGTAACGCTTTTTGTTTTTTGCAAGTTATAAAATCTTTGTTTATTTCCTCTATTTGGCATAAAAAGTTTTCAGACGTAGATATATTGCAAATGTTTATTTCGTCGCCTACTTTTTTTCTTAAAACATTTGCAATATGATTTACATCTTCGCCTAATAAAGTTATTTTATTTTCTTGCATTTGATTTGCTTCTATAAAAAACTTTGGCATTTCTTATCTTTCTTCTCCATTTTCTTTATTATTTTTTGCAATTAAATCTACAACTGAAGAGCTTCTTGTTGTTCCCCTTTTTGTATCTAGATCATCATAAGACATATAGCCAGTTCTAATTGCTAAATCATTAAAGCTTCTATCTGTCATACCACTTATATAGTCAATTGCTAATTGGTATGCCATTTTTTCTTCCATGTTATTTCTTGCTTGTTCAATTCTTTCTTGTATTATCTCATCTCTATGTTTTTTCACTTCTTCTATTGTTCCATATTGTTCTAATAGCTTGCTTTGATTTTTTCTGTTTTCTTCTTCTTCATATCTTTCTAGGTATCCATATGATCTCATTGCCTGTTTTATTGTATCCGCTGTTTGGTTTGGCTTGCAAATTCCTCTTCCTACTAGTAAAAGAGCAAGTCTCTCTTGTTTGTCTGGATCATCTAATTTTTCTATCTTTCCATCATATTCTGCTTTTATGATGTTTCTAGTTGCGTTTACCCTTCTAGTGAATGGCTCATCATAACTTATAGCTTCATCTACAACCATTTCTACAGTTTTGGGAATTGCTGCAAAAACATTATTAAATTTTACTGCAAAATTGTCTCCCTCTTTTTGAACGTTGTTATAAACTTCTCTACATAGTTGATGTTTTCTATTTTCACTCGCTTGCTTTCCTTTTGCTGTATATTTTTCACCGTTTTCAGGTGTTTTAGCTCTTTTTATAGCCCTAATCCCATACTTTTCTTTGTTTTTTTCATACTGTGATTCATCAACTGTTTTAACTCTCATATACTGTAGTGCTTCTGATTCTACCTCTCTTCTAATTGCTCTATCATAAAATTTATTTCTAATTGCACCGGTTTCTTTTAAGGCTTTAGCTGCAATTGTAACTAGTTCTTTTGCTGCTTCAGGTTGTTGTTCAATTTGATAATCCCATTTTGTATATTGAACTATTTTTTTATAATTTAAGTTCTTAATATTATCAAATAGTTTTTCTGCTTTATAAGAAAATTTAGGGTTAACTGGAGTGTCTTTTTCTTCATCTTCTAGTTGTTTTCTTAATTCTTTGTCTCCCGGATTTAATGCAAGTTTTTCTCTTAACTCTAGAATTGTTTTTTCTTTTTCTTCAGTTTTTGCTCTTGTCTCTGTAACTATATCATTTATGAAATATTCTTGCATTCTACTTGTAATCTCCTGTACTACTGAAGAATTTACACTTAACATCTTTCCAACAAATTCTTTAAGTTTTTCTATATCTGCATACATAAATTGTTTTTCTTCCTCAGACATACCTTCTGATTTATCTTTTATTTCTTGAATTTTTTGTTCCATAATTGCATCTATCTTTTGTAGTTCTTCATCTCTCATTGAGGTTACGTTTACCCCTTGTTGTTCAGCTCTTTTTATAATTTCATTTGCATTTGCTAAGATAGCTTCATTTTCTGGTTTCTTCATTTCAGATTTTAGCTCTCTTAATTTACTTTCTTTTACTTCTTTAATCTTATTTTTTGCACAAGTTATATAGCCCTCTCTTGTTGAATATCCTGTTGTTAATACTTCTCCTAATAAAGCTAAATAATCGTCATCAAAATCTTCTATTATTCCAATTCTAAATCCATCTTGAATATCTGTTGCTAAATATGCTATAACATCAGCCATTTTTGCAAGTTTTCCTTCCGGTGTTTGTGCAACAAATTTATAATCATTAAATGAGTTTGCCCTTTTAAGTTTATCTTTCACAGCATCATGCATGCTTGGATATTGTGTTTCTTTTCTATTTCTCTCTCCTCTGGTTGCTTCTCCATCATGTGATATTATTACATCTAAGAAATAGTCGAATTCTGTTTCTAATTGTTCTCTTAGTTCTGGATTTTCATTAATGTTAGGGATTTTGCTAATTGCCTTATCTCTTATTCCTTCGGCTCTAATTACTTCAACACCTTTAGCGTTATGATGGAAAAATCCACAATTTTTTCTTTTGCCAAATTTATTAAAAATTTCTTCTCCTTCGTGTGCACTAAATGGGTGTCCTGCATCATGCATTAACATACCTGCATAAATGTATTCTCCATTTAAGTCTAGTCCATCTGCTAACCTTTTAGCAATGTTTGCAGCTATTTTTGAATGTGTTGCTCTTGAAGTTACGTGAGATTCGCTCGCTGCCTTTGGTGTAGACATTGGTTTTGTTTCAGCTCTTCTCATAAATTTACTCTCATCAATTGTCTCAATTAAATAGTCCATATACTTATCCCATGTTAGTTCGGTTTTTTTCATTCTTACCATAATGGCCTCCTAAACTAAATTTAACTGTATTAATTTTATCACATTTTCTTGGCTTTGTGAAGAGAAAAAGAGCAAAAACTCTCGTTTTCGCCCTTTTTTACCCAAATATTCCTCTTTTCTTTATTGGTGGTTGTTCATTCATTGTTTGAGCAAGTTTGTTTAGTAAATCTCTTTGTTCTGTTGTTAATCTTTTTGGAATTTGTACATTTACTGTAAAGATGAAATCTCCTTGCACTGAACTATTGACTGATTTAAATCCTTTTCCTCTAATTGCAAACCTTGTTCCATTTTGTGTACCTTCTGGTATTCTATAACTTTCTTCTGTTCCATCCACCATAGGAATTTTCAAATCTGCTCCTAATGTTGCTTGAGTAAATGTAATTGGCACTTCACATAGTACAGTGTTTCCTTGTCTTTTGAATATTCTATGGTTTCTTACTGTAACTACTATGTATAAGTCTCCTCTTGGTCCACCTTTTATTCCAGATTCTCCTTCTCCTTTTAATGCTATAATTTGGTCATTATCTATACCTGCTGGAACAGAAACTTGAATTTTTACAGTTTTACGAATAGTTCCTTTTCCTCTACATTCCGGACATTTTTCCTCTATTTTTGTACCTTCTCCACCACATTCTGGACATGTTTTTGTTGTTTGCATTTGTCCTAGAATTGTAGATACTGTTTGTGTAACTTTTCCTGATCCATGGCAAGTTTCACATGTTGTAACTTTTGTACCTGGCTTTGCTTTGTTTCCATGGCATGTAGGGCACTCTTCATCTCTTACTATAGTAACTTCCTTTTTAACTCCTGAAAAAGCTTCCTCGAATGTGATATCTAAGCTATATCTTAAATCTCTGCCTTTCTTTGGTCCTGAAGATTTTTGTCTTGAGCTAGATGTTCTTGAACCAAAACCAGAGCCTCCTCCAAATATGTTTGAGAAAATATCTCCTAAATCTCCAAAGTCGCTAAAGCCATCAAAACCGCTAAAACCATTGAAACCAGAACTTGTGTATGAATAATATCCACCACCTGGTCCTCCTGCTCCTCCGCCAAAACCTTGTGGTCCATCTGGTCCAAATTGGTCATACATTCTTCTTTTTTGTGGGTCTGATAAAGTTTCGTAAGCTTCTGAAACTTCTTTAAACTTTTCCTCAGCCTCTTTTTTATTATCTGGATTTGCATCTGGATGATATTTTTTTGCAAGCTTTCTATATGCTTTTTTTAGTTCTTCGTCGCTTACATTTTTATCAACGCCCAAAACCTCATAATAATCTCTTTTATTTGCCATTTTATTAATTACTCCTTTTTTTGTAAATTATATCTATATTATATTTTCAGTCTGCACAATCTTGCCTTGAGTTATATATAACTCCTGCGTTGTGCTACTTTATGTTTAATAATGCACATATAATTTGCAAATTCAAATTAGTCCAAAATATAAAAGCTCCAACGAGATTGGGCGGACTTTAAGAGTTTTCCGCCCAATAATTAGTCTTATTTGTTATCATTGTTTCCATCGTCTTCTACTTTATAATCTGCATCATACACTGTTCCGTTGTTTCCACCGTTATCTGCATTTGCTTCTGTTCCTTCAGTAGCTCCAGCTGCAGCTCCGTTTTGAGCAT
>USEM01000033.1 GCA_900553695.1 uncultured Clostridium sp.
CGACTGCTGCCTCCCGTAGGAGTCTGGGCCGTATCTCAGTCCCAATGTGGCCGTTGAGCCTCTCAGCTCGGCTACCGATCGTTGCCTTGGTAGGCCGTTACCCCACCAACTAGCTAATCGGACGCAAGACCATCTATTAGCGGATTTCTCCTTTTCTAGCTGTACCATGCGGTACTACTAGCTTATGCGGTATTAGCAACGATTTCTCGTTGTTATTCCCCTCTAATAGGCAGGTTTCTTACGTGTTACTCACCAGTCCGCCACTAAAGCCATTGTTATATCTCGTCCCTCAGATAAATCTTTGTTCTGAGTTATAACGACTTCCGTTCGACTTGCATGTCTTATGTGCGCCGCCAGCGTTAATCCTGAGCCAGGATCAAACTCTCTAATTAATTGTATATATACTGTCTCTTTCGAGACCTTACATATCAGTTTGATTTGGTGCAATTTCTTGCACTCCTGTTTCTTGATTTTTACTTTTGGTTTTCTCCAAATTTTTGGTTTAGTACGAATCGTTGGTTAGACGATTCTAAAACTCATTTAAAGGATTTTATTGTTTATTTTTCAATGTACTTTCGTTCTCTCTTCAAAATCGAGAACGTCATTTATTGTACCATTTATTTTAAACTTTGTCAACACTTTTTTGTAATATTTTTTAACTTTTTTTCCAACAAAAAAATTAGTAATTTTCTGTCTTTATTCTTCGCCTTAAATATTACTAATTATATACTACTTTCTATATAATTGTGTCTTCATATTTACTTGGTACTCATATATATTACTACTTTTTTCGCCACGTGTCAACACTTTTTTCAAAAAAAGTTAAAAAAGTTTTATATTTTTATTTCTGGAGTAATTTACCATATTATTTTGCGTTTACCTGTAATTAATTTAGTTCTCAAGAATACAATATTTAGAGGGGTTTTTATGGGAAATAAGGGATTAGATTTTAAACATAAGGAAGTTATTAATATTGTTGATGGAAAAAGACTTGGTTTTGTTCAAGATGTTACAGCAAATCTTGAAACTGGAATTATCACTTCTATAATTGTTCCTGGTAGTACTAAACTTTTTAATGTATTTGCATCTAATGACTTAGTTATTCCTTGGCAGAACATAAAATGTATTGGTGATGATGTTATATTAGTAGAAATAAATTAGACCTAGGAGATTTCTCCTAGGTCTTTTGATTTTCAATGCGAAGAGCTTCAACTTGTTCCCAAAATTCTTGTACTTTTGAGCTGCTGTCTTTTTCCAAAGATTTTTCTTTAAGTTTGAGCACAACTTCATTAGACACCCAATTCTCAACAATGCATTTCAGAATTGTTCTGTTCAAAAGTGCTTCTGTTACATACATGCTTGCAATAAATTGTTCTTTTGTTTTTTCAGTATCTGCATAAGCTTTTGTAAGCTCTTTTGCCTTGCCTTTTGGAAGTATGTATTCCATCCTTTTAACTACGAGTCCTTGATAGTATCTAAAAGACCGTTTTCTAGCACTTCTTCCAACCTTGGCTTCAGAGTTATTCATGGCTTTTTGAGCCATGAGTCTTACAGTTTCCATGTCAACAACGTTTTCCACTACAGCCTTTTTTAAAATGTTATAGAAAGTACTGTCGCTAATTCCTTGTTCTTCAGAAATCTTTGTGTGTGCATGTGGCGAACTTGATTCTACATACTGTTTTGCAATCATCGCAATTTGCTTCCGTGAAAAATCTTTGACTGTCTTTCCCATTGTTGTAAATTTCTCCTTTCGCGAAAATCTATAAATGTTTTACTACATTATTATATCATCTTCTTTTGCTTTATGTCAACTTTATGCTAGTAGCTTTTTAACTGCATCACTAATAGTTTTTCCATCTGCTGATGCACCAATCTTTTCCTTTGCAGATTTCATTACAGTTCCCATATCCTTCATGCTTGTTGCACCTGTTTCTTCTATTACTGTTTTTACTATTGCCTCAACTTCTTCAACTGATAGTTGTTTTGGTAAGTATTCAGCAAGTATTTCCATTTCTTCTTTGTTTTGTTTTATTAAATCTTCTCTTCCACTTTTTTCAAATTCCTCTTCTGCATCTTTTCTCTTCTTTGATTCCTTTGCAATAATTTCTATAACTTGTTCGTCTGTTAGCTCAATTTGTTTATCTTTCTCAACTTGAAGTACAGCAGCTCTTACCATTTGAATTGTATTTTTTCTTATCAAGTTTTTGTCTTTCATTGCTTCTTTTAAATCATTTAATAATTTTTCTTTAATCATAGTTTATTATCCTCCTATTAAATTCTTATATAATATATCACAAAATGCTTGATTTATCAAGGTTATTAAAAAAGAAACCACCTAAACATTTAAGTGATTTCTTTTTTATTTGGTCGGGGTGACACGGATTGAACGTGCGACCTCATGGTCCCAAACCACGCGCTCTCCCAACTGAGCTACACCCCGTTTTTATGTACTTGAATATAATACCACATTTTTTACTACTTTGCAAGCCTTTTTCTTAAATTTTCAAATATTTTTGTAAAAAATGGTGCGCCTGGAGGGATTCGAACCCCCGATCTCAAAGTTCGTAGCCTTGCATTCTATCCAGCTAAACTACAGGCGCCTAAAGTACCTCACGGCACTTTATATATTATACTAGCTTTTTTTGTCATTTTCAAGTAGTTTTATGATTTTTGTTAAAGTTCTTTAATTCTAAATCTTCTGTTGCTGGCTCTGTTATTAGTTTTCCTTTATAATCATACCTTGAGCCATGACATGGGCAGTCCCAGGTTTTATCTAGGTTGTTCCATGTTAGTTCACAGCCTAAATGTTTGCAATATGGCTCTACTGCATATATTTCTCCATTTTTATCTTTATATATTCCTAGCTTTTGTCCATCATAATCAACTACCCCTCCGAGTGTCCTTTTTTAAGTCTTCGAATTTGTAGGTTGGAGTTTTTAATTTATTTATTCCAAGTGAATACACTGTTTGTTTTAGCATGTTTCCAAATTCTTTTCTGTTTTTTACTGGTTCCATTCTTGTTGCATTATAAATTTCAGCATATTCATTTTCCTTGCCTGAAATTTTATCGCTTATTATTTTTGCTGCAACATGTGATGTTGTCATACCCCACTTGTTATATCCGGTAGCTATATAAAAGTTAGGCATTAGGTTTGAGAATTCTCCAATATATGCAACTTTATCTAGTGATATACAATCTTGCGTATTCCATCTGTATTTTGTCTTCATTGATGGGTATATTTCTTTTGCATATGTCTCTAGGCTTTTATAGCAAAGTTCTAAGTTTTTTGTAGTTTCTCCTGTTTTATGTTTTTCTCCTCCAATTAGTAAAATATCATCTTTTACACTTCTAAAAGATGCTCCTGGAGTTTCTGCTGATATATACATTCCTGTACCTATTTTAGAATGTGGTTCTATTCCTATTTCATATGATTTTTCTTGGTACATTTTCAAAAAGTGTAACCCTGGGAAATTCTTTATTGGATAATGTGTTGCCATTACTACATATTTTGCTTTTATATTGTTATTTTCTGTTTTTACGTTGTAATAACTTCCATCTCTTTTTACATCTTGAACTCTTGAATTTGTGTATATTTGAACATTGTATTCTTTTAAAACTTCAGCTATTTTATATAAATATTTTAGTGGATGAAATTGTGCCTGATTTTGCATTTCTATTCCAATTTTTATTTCAAATGGTAAGTCAATTTTGTTTACTAACTTAGGAGTTCCTCCTATGCTCTCTAGCACATTCACTTCATCTTTTATTTTTTGCACATATTCTTCTTTGCATGTATAAATGTAATTGTTTGTTCGTATAAATTCGCAGTCAATTTTTTCTTTTGTTACTATTTTTTCTATTAAATCTATTGCTTCCTCATTTGCTTTGAAATATTTCTTTGCAAATTCTTCTCCAAAACTTTGAATTAAGTAACTGTATATTAAATTATGTTGGCTTGTAATTTTGGCTGTTGTGTTTTCAGTTACACCACTACAGATTTCTCCTTTATCTATAATGCATATTTTAAGTCCTGTTTCTAATAACATATACCCTGTTACAATACCTGTTATTCCTGCACCTATTATACATACATCTGCTTCAATATCTTCTTGTAAATTTAAAAAGCTTGGTCTAGTTGTTTTCTCTACCCAATATGATTTCATTTAAAACCATTCCTTTCTTGGTAAAAACACCTATTTCAAGCTTTCCCTTTAATTAATATTTTATTCATCAACAAGTGCTGTAACATTTGCAACAGCATATTCTTTGCAATGTGATATACTTATATCTATGCTTTTTATTTGTTCAAATTGTACCTTCAAGAATTCTATTTTTGGATTACCGTTTTCATCATTTACAATTTGTACATCTTTCCAACTTATCCCAAATTTATCTGGTAATAATGCTGATACTGTTTTGAATATTGCTTCTTTTGAAGCAAATCTTCCTGCATAGTGGCAATACTTTGCATTCCTCGTACTTTCGCAATATTCTATCTCTTTTGGAGTATATATTAAGTTTAAAAAGTTACTACCACTTCTTTCTATTGATTTTTTTATTCTTTCAATTTCAATTATATCTGTTCCACATAATATACGCATATTTTAAGTCCTTCCCTATTTTGTGTAATAAAAGCCTTCATCTGCTAGATGCCAACTACCTATAAAGTATATATAGATATTGTTATCTAGGTTTACTTGTGGGGTTAATACTTGCTTTCCGCCTTTATCTATTGCACCCCATAACCCATTTTGTTTTACTGCAGCAAAACCATATTTATTTTGTTCTGTTGCTTCATCATATATATAGTTTACTACAACATTTCCTTGGCTATCTACAAAGCCATATTTTCCGTCCTTTTTGCTTACATATAAAGTATTTCTAGTAAGTATATCTTTTACTTGTTTTTCTTCAAATTTATATGTGTAGTATTTATCTAGCCCATCAATTCTTGCTTTTATATAATCTTCTTCAAATACGAAAATTCCTTTTAATTTTTCAGTTAGGTTATTATCAAATATGCTTGTTTCAGTTTCTGTTTTGTCTGCTATAATTATATCTTTATCAGCCCAATATGTCATGTTTAGATATTCAAATCCAATTGAACTTACATTATCAGTATTTATTATTCCGTATTTTGAGTTTAATTTAGCTATATAGTATACTGAAAATGCATAGTTTAGTTCTTCATACATTGGTTCTATTTTTACTTCTCCTGATGTTGTTATTATTCCATATTTTTCGCCTTGTTTAACTATTACATAGTCTCCTTTTGAATATGTGTAATCATCATAGCTTTTATTAAGTACTTCCCCCTTTTTGTTTATTAGTGTCCATTTATTATCAATGCTTGCTGCATAAATTTCTGTACTTCCTAAGTATTTAATATCTTTATATGCAGGTGCTACAATTACTGTACCACTAGTACTTATTACTCCAGAATTTCCTGCTTCATCTACTATTTTGTATTCGTTTTTATATCCTTCTTTTAGAAGCTCAATATTTGCATATTCTAATGGTACTATAATTTGACCTATTGCATTTACAATACCAACTTTGTTGTCTTTTTTTACTATAAGATTTTCTTTTACACTTTTTAGTGCCGTTATCTCATCATATTCTGCTTTTAATATAACTTTTCCATCGCAATCTATTAAACCATATTTTCCATTTTTGTATACTCTAATTAGGTTGTTTTCATACCAAATATTTTGTTTAGAATCATAATTTTCAATTGCTTCTACTCTTTCATATTCTTTGAATAGTTCTTCTTGCTTTTCGTTTATTGCTTTTGTTTTATATGTTCCGGTTTCTTCGTTTACATCATATGCATAGATAAACACTGGTTTTTCTGGATTTGGAATTGCAACCATTTCATCAAATTTTGTATCTATTATTACTTTTCCTGTGTTATCTATTACTCCCCATTTTCCATCTACATATGTAGGAAAGTATTTACTTTTTTCTAGTTGAATTTTATCTGCTTCTTTACTTAATATTTTGTTTATTGTTACAATTATCATTATAATTACAAGTATTGTTATAATTGTTCCAAATACCTTTTTTAAGTTTAACTTTGGTTCATCATATCTTTTACCTTTTCCCATTTTCAAACATTCCTTTCGTACATATTCTTGCAATATACTATATCATATTTTGTACATTATTTTCAAGTTTTTTAGTAAATTTGGTTGAATAAAAAAAGAGATAAGTCTTTTTAAAACTTATCTCTTATAAGATTATGCTATATCTTTATATTTCTTCAAGCCAACTGCTGCTATTCCAAGTAATGCAATTGTTGCTGCAATTCCTATTGTTATAGTTGTTCCTGCACCTGTATTTGGAATTACTTTTCCTCCTGATGTATTGTTTCCGTTATTACTGTTATTGCCATTGTTACTGTTATTGCCATTATTACTATTGTTATTGTTGTTATCATTGCTTATTGTAGCTTTGCAATCTGTACATTTTCCGTTTGAACCTTTATTATGGTTTCCCGTTACATTTCTGTTACATTTATCACATGTTCCACTGTGTGTGCCATCTCCATTGTCTTTCCAATTTGTTACTGTATGTTTTTCTTTATTTCTTATTTCCCCACATTTTGTACATTCTTCCCAGTGATTTGTCTCATCGCTCTTGTCTTGCCAGTTGTGTTCACAATCTGTTGCTGGTTTTGTTGTTCCACAGTCTTTGCACTTGTCATCTGTTCCATATTGATGATCCTCTGTTACATTCCTGTTACATTTATCACATGTTCCACTATGCGTTCCATCTCCATTGTTTTTCCAATTTGTTACTGTATGCTTTTCTTTATCTTTTATTTCTCCACATTTTGTACATTCTTCCCAGTGGTTTGTCTCATCGCTCTTGTCTTGCCAGTTATGTTCACAATCTGTTGCTGGTTTTGTTGTTCCACAGTCTTTGCACTTATCATCTGTTCCATATTTATGGTCCTCTGTTACATTTTGGTTACATTTATCACATGTTCCACTATGTGTGCCATTCCCATTGTCTGTCCACGTTGTTATTGTATGTGTTTCCTCGTCTCCTTCATATGTTTCTGTACATGTTGCTTCTGTACACTTATATTTTGCTTTATGGCCTGTTTCTGTTTGTTCATAT
>USEM01000034.1 GCA_900553695.1 uncultured Clostridium sp.
AAACAGTTTTTATGTTTATAAAAGCAACAATTATTTCCGCCATAATATCAATACCTATAATATGGGGTATTATAAAACACATGGAAAACGTGATAACCATAAACAAAATCTTAGTACCATTTGGAAGTATAGGAATATACTTAGCAATAATGCTTGTAATAATGCTAATTATAACCGCATATTCGAGCAAAACAATAAGAATAGAAAGCAATTAAAATTTGCAAAGTTAACATAAGTATGGTATAATTAAACATATAAACTTTTGCAAAGGAGATGTTAGAGTGACATCAACTAACGATGTTCTGTTGCTAGACAGAATACGAGAAACCACACATCAAAAGCTTGATAAAACTCGGTACGATACAACATTAGTAAGAAACACGACAAATTGTTACTCTTATGCAATGGGAAGCACGGTAAGTTGTTTAAACCTTTACAGAGTAGGAGCAATATCAGGAAGAAAGCCACTTGAAGAACCATACTTTTCAACAGGAGAAATTATTAAATTGTTATATGAAGATTTCAAAGAAATCGATTTAACGATTGAAAGATCTTCTGAAGAAGAAGTAATTAGTGAAAATCAATACAAAATTGCATTATTTGTTAAAGTTTATGCAGATAATAAAATTCATGATTTTCACTTTACAAGGTTTGAAGATGGCAGATGGAGTGAGAAATTCCGGTGGCAACTCCCACGAGACATAGGCACTTCATTAAAAAATGAATATAACTATTGGCCATGGAGGTTAGTCGGAATCTTCAAAGTTACAAGATAGAAGTAGATTATTTACATAGGTATTTAATCTACTTTTATCATATGCATAATATGGCAAGAGATTTTGTCATTTTTCTCTTGACTATGCGTAAAAATTAATGTATTATATTATAAGTAGATAAAAAGGGATAAGGTGAAAAAGATATATGTTATGTTCAGTATGCCATAAAAATATGGCTGTAATTTTTACTAAAAAAATAGATGGAAATAATAATAGCGAAATGGAAGGATATTGCTATGATTGTGCTAAGAAAAAGGGAATAAACCCATTAGATGTTTTAGCAAAACAATCAGGTATTACAGAAGAACAAATAGATAATATTTCAAAACAATTTGAAACTATGCTTGGGGAAATAACAGAAGATATCTCTCCAGAAGACTTAGAAAATATAGAGGGAGAATCTGCAAATTTAGGTTCAATATTTTCAAATATATTAGGTGGGAAAGACACAGAACTTTCAAAGGAAAGCGAGCAAAAGAGCAATACAAAGGTTAAAACAAAACCAAAAGAAAAGAAAAAAAGCTTCCTAGAAATGTATGGAACAAACTTAACAGAAAAAGCAAGAAAAAATGAGTTAGATGAAGTTGTTGGAAGAAAAATGGAAATTGAAAGGGTTATACAAATTTTAAATAGACGTTTAAAAAACAACCCATGCTTAATAGGAGAACCAGGTGTTGGTAAAACAGCCATAGCAAATGGTTTGGCCATAAAAATTGCAAGACAAGAAGTGCCAGCAAAGCTTTTAAACAAAGAAGTATATTTACTTGATATGACAGCTGTTATTGCAGGAACACAGTTTAGAGGTCAATTTGAAGGAAGAATGAAAGCAATAATAGATGAATGTAAGCAAACAAGAAATATTATATTAGTAATAGACGAAATTCACAATATAATAGGAGCTGGAGATGGAGACCATTCAATGAATGCAGCTAACATTTTAAAACCATCACTTGCAAATGGAGAGGTTCAATTAGTTGGAACAACAACTTTAAAAGAATATAGAAAATATATAGAAAAAGATACTGCATTAGAAAGAAGACTTCAACCTGTATTAGTTGAAGAACCATCTGTTCAAGCAACAATTGAAATGCTAAAAGAAGTTAAAAAATATTACGAAGATTTCCACAAAGTTTCAATATCTAATGACGTAATAGAGCAAACTGTTAAAATGTCTGAAAAATATATACATGATAGATTTTTACCAGACAAAGCAATAGATATATTAGATGAAGCATGCTCAAAAATTAATCTTAATAACAAAGAACTATATGAACTAGAAATATTAAAAAATAGATTAAAAGAAATTGAAAAAGAAAAAGAAGAAGCAGTAGAATCAGATTCAATTGAAGATTATCAAAAGGCTGCAGATTTAAAAACTGAGGAATGTAATATTCAAGATAGAGTTGCAGAATTAAACTCAAAACTTGTAGTGCAAAACCTTACAGTGCAAGATGTTGCAGAAGTTATAGAACATGCTACTAAAATACCAGTAAAGAAAATTACAGAAGCAGAAAAACAAAAATTATTAAACTTAGAAGAAAACTTACATAATAGAATAGTTGGTCAGGACGAAGCTGTAAAAGCTGTTGCAAGAGCAATTAGAAGAAATAGAGCAGGACTTCAAAGTACAAAAAGACCACCATCATTTATATTTGTTGGACCAACAGGTGTTGGTAAAACAGAGCTTGCTAAAACACTTGCATATGAAATGTTTGGAAGCGAAGATGCAATAATTAGAATAGATATGTCTGAATATATGGAAAGCCATTCAACAGCAAAATTAATAGGTGCACCTCCAGGATATGTTGGATATGATGATGCCGGAGGACTTACAGAAAAAGTAAAAAGAAAACCATATTCAATAATACTTTTAGACGAAATAGAAAAGGCACATCAAGATGTATTTAACATTTTATTACAAATACTAGATGATGGAAGACTTACAGATGCACAAGGAAATACAGTAAGTTTTGAAAATACAATAATAATAATGACATCAAATGCTGGTTCTAATTTAAACACAAATTCAATAGGATTTGGTAAGAGCTCATTAGATAAAAACAAAATTGAAAGTGCACTAAAAGACATTTTCAGACCAGAATTTTTAAATAGAGTTGATGAAATAATCAGTTTCAACAGTTTAAGCAAAGAAGAACTTCTACAAATAGTAGACTTATTGCTTAAAAATACAAAAGAAGCATTAGAAAACAAAAATATCAAATTAGATGTATCAGATGAAGCAAAAAGATATATACTAGAAAAAGGAACAGACTTAAAATATGGAGCAAGACCACTTAGAAGAGCAATTCAAAGATATGTGGAAGATGAGATTTCTGAAATGATATTAAGAGGAGAAGTAAGTGAAAATAACACTATAAAAGTTGAGCTAGATGGAGATAAACTTACATTTAAAGTTGAATAGGGAGGGAAAAATGTTAAAATACGTACCAAATGCTTTAACAGTACTTAGGTTTTTACTAATACCAATAATAGTTATTGCATGTGTGCAAGGACAATATATCTTAGCAATAGCAGTACTTTCAATATCAGGACTAACAGATATATTAGATGGAACAATTGCAAGAAAATATAACTATATAACAGACTTTGGAAAGTTAATGGACCCATTAGCAGATAAAGCAACACAAATAAGCTTACTAACAACATTATTTATAAAGGGAGCAATCCCTATTTGGATATTAGCAATAGTTGTGTTAAAAGAATTCTGCATGGTATCAGGAGCATCATTCCTATATGGAAAAGAGCTTGTAGTATCAAGCAAATGGTATGGAAAACTAGCAACAGTATTGTTCTATGTTGCAATGGTAATCTCTCTATTTTTAGAGCAAATAGGTAATACAACGAATAATATAATAAAGGCAATAGGAATAGCAGACACTATAATATACTATTTAGCTGTAATTACAACAATAGCATCACTAATAATGTATATGAAGGCATTTTATATACAAGGTTATTTAAAGAAAAATAATGAAAAATAAAATCAAAAAGATTTGCTTTATGTTTTAAGCAAATCTTTTATTACTTCTCCTGCAATTATAAGCCCTGCTACTGATGGTACAAAGGAGATACTTCCAGGAATTGCTTTTCCATTCTCTCCAATGATGCCGCTTTTTAAAGGTTCTTCTTTTGAATATAGAACCTTTAAATGTTTTACACCTCTTTGTTTTAGTTCTTTTCTCATAACTTTTGCAAGTGGGCAGACTTGAGTTTTGTAAATGTCTGTAATTTCGAATAGGCATGGGTTTAGTTTGTTCCCTGTTCCCATTGATGAAATGATAGGAATACCAAGCTTTTGAGCTTGCATAACTAATTCTATTTTTGCTGTAACCGTATCTATTGCATCTACTATATATGTAATTGAATTGTTTAAAATATTTGTATTACCAGGCATGAAAAATTCTGCGAATGTTTCAACTTTTGCCTCAGGGTTTATTGATAAAATTCTTTCTTTTGCAACATCAACTTTTAGTTTTCCAATAGTCTTATGTGTTGCAATAAGTTGCCTGTTTATATTTGAAAGGCTAACTTGATCTTTATCTATTAGAACAAAGCATCCAACACCAGCTCTTGCTAAAGCTTCTACAACAAAAGAACCAACTCCGCCAACACCAAAAACAGCAACTTTTGTATTTTTTAGTTTTTCTAAACCTTCATCTCCAATTAAAATTTTAGTTCTACAAAAAGCACTTTCTTCCATAAAATTAACCTATCCTTTTTTGCAATTCGTTATATGCTTGTCTTACAGCAATAGCAAGCTGTGCAGAACAAGAAGTAGGCTTTGAACCACATTTTATATCTTTAAAAAGATCCTCAATTTCCTCAACAGTTTTACCTTCTACAACCCTAGCAATAGCTGCCAAGTTACCAGGGCAACCTCCAAAAAATGTTACATTGGTAATAACATTACCATTTATATCAAATTCAATTTTTCTAGTACAAGTACCATATGTTTCATAACTATATCTCATAAATAAACCTCCATTAATTAAAATAAACATATTACATATAAATTATACAATCAAAAGGTAAAAAAATCAAATGTTTTAAGCCAATTTTCATATATATTTGTTACAATTCAGCATTGAAATAATAATGTAAGTAGCCAAACGCAGGAGTTTTGGCGGACTGTTTAAATATGTTTAAATGATAATAGTTTATAGAATACAAATTGCTAAATACACTTGCATATTTTCCCAAAATGTAATATAGTATTTAGTATGAAAGGAGTAACAAATGAAAATAGGTGTAGATATTGGTGGAAGCCATGTGGGAATAGGTTTAATAAATGAAAATGGTAAGATTATAGCACAAGAAGATCAGGACTTAAATAATGAATTAAAAAGTGAAAATTATGCTGAAAAGCTAGTTGAGACTATTATAGATTTAATAACTAAAGTTTTAGATAAAAAGAATATAAATATACAAGATGTTAGGTTAATAGGAATTGCAATTCCAGGGACTGTTTCAGATACACATATTATAAAGGCTGAGAACTTACATATTAAGAATTTTAATATAGTATCTGAAATTAATAAGTTCTTTAATATACCAATTGTACTTAGAAATGATGCAAAATGTGCAGCTATTGCTGAGAAGGAATATGGTAGTTTAAAAAAATATGATGATGCAGTATTCTTAACAGTAGGAACAGGTATAGGTGGCGCAGTTTACTTAGGTGGAAAGCTTCTAAAACCTAAGAAATATGAGGGCTTTGAGATAGGTCATATGGTAATAGAAAAAGATGGAATTAAGTGTAACTGTGGAAGAAATGGTTGCTTTGAAAAATACGCATCTATGAAAGCTTTCAAAGAAGCTGTTCAAAGAAAGTTTGAAGTAGAAAACTTAACAGGCAGAGAAATAAGAGATTTGTTAAATGATGCAGAAAACAGAGAAAAAGCACAAGATGTTATAGATGAATATATAGAAAATTTAAGCACGGGCTTAGCAAATTTAATAAACATATTTGAACCAGAAGTAATATCAATAGGTGGAGGTTTTATCCACTTTAAGGAGCTTTTGTTAGATAAACTAAGCCAAAAGCTTCATGAGAAAAATATGCTATTTAATAATCAAGCAGTTCCAAAAATTATTACAGCAAAACTAAAAAATGATGCAGGAATTATTGGAAGTGTTATTGAATACAAAGATTAGAACTTGTTAATAATGTACTTGCAAGGAGGAACTATGACATACAAATTCACAAAAAAAGCCGAGAAGGCTGTTCAAATTGCAGAAAGTACTGCAATAAAATTAGGACATAATTATGTTGGAACAGAACACATTTTATACGGACTAGTAAAAGAAGGAACGGGAATTGCAAATAAAGTATTAGAAAATCAAAATATTACAGCAGATAACGTTCTTGAAAAAATAGAAGAACTAATTGGAGTTGGGCAAACTAAAAGTAAAACTGCAATGGGACTTACACCAAGAACAAAAAGAGTAATAGAAAATGCGTTCCGTGAAGCACGCAAACTTGGATCAGAATATATAGGAACTGAGCATTTGCTTATAGGAATAATGAGGGAAGCAGATAGTGTTGCAGTAAGAATAATGCTAGAATTAAAGCTAGACCCACAAAAACTATATAATGAGATTATAAAAGTAATAAACGAATATGAAATACCAGATGTAAACACAGTAGAAACTGAAAAAAATAATAGAGGAAGTTTTAATAATACACCAACACTTAATCAATTTGGAAGCGATTTAAGTAAGCTTGCAAAAGAAGGAAAATTA
>USEM01000035.1 GCA_900553695.1 uncultured Clostridium sp.
TGGAGCTTACGACGGGAATCGAACCCGTGACCTCTTCCTTACCAAGGAAGTGCTCTACCGACTGAGCTACGAAAGCATTTTTTGTACTGTTACATTATACTATATATGCTATGCTGTGTCAATGGAAAAACCCACTTTTGAAATAGATTTTTGTTCCAAAAGTGGGTAATTTATATTATAATGCTTTTACCATGCAAAGTTCTTTGCATGTCTTTTCTTCCCAATAAGATGCTTGAACTTCTGCAATATGCTTTTTTCCTAGTAATAGCATTAGTACTCTAGATTGCCCTATTCCTCCTCCAATGGTATATGGTATTTCAGCTTTTAAAACTTCTTGGTGATAATGAGTTTTTAATCTATCTTCGCATTTTGCTTTTGCTAGCTGACTTTTTAGAGCCTCAGCATCAACTCTTATTCCCATTGAAGATATTTCTATTGTTTTAGATATTGATTTATCATAAATTAATAAATCTCCGTTTAACTGCCAATCGTCATAATCCGGACTTCTCATATCATGCACTTTTCCTGATTTTAATTTATCTCCAATTCCTATTATAAATACTGCCTTCTTATCTTCGCCAATTATTTGCTCTCTTTCTTTTGGAGTTTTATCTGGATATAAATCCTCAAGTTCTTGGCTAGTTATAAAGTATACTGATTTTGGCAAATCATAACTCAAATATTGATATTTCCCTTTTACATATATAGCTGTTTGTCTAATTGCTTTATATATTGCTCTTACTGTGTCTTTTAGATACTCTAGGTTTCTATCATTTTTATCAATTACTTTTTCCCAGTCCCATTGCTCAACATAAAATGAATGAATATCATCTACTATTTCATCCTTTCTAATTGCTTTCATATCTGCATATAAACCTGTATGCATTCCAAATCCATACCTACCGTAAAGCCTCTCTTTTCCATTTCGCAAGTGAATGTATTATTTCAAATTCTTCTTCACCCTTTTTAAAACTTATTGGTTTTTCAACCCCTGATAATTGATCTTGTAATCCTGTTGAACTCTTTAAAAATAATGGTCCTTGTGCTTTTGTTATTCCAAGCCTTACCTCTAGTTGTCTTTCAAAATATTTTTTTGTTTCGTCTATAGCTTTTATAGTTTCATAATAGCTAAGTTCTTCTTTCATATTAACCCCTTCTTTCTTTAAATTTCAAATAAATAAAGTGTTCACTTTCCCCCTTTCATATTCAAAAATACCAGTATTCTCCTATACTAAGGACGAATACTGGTATCCGCGGTGCCACCTTATTTATTATTAAAGGTTTTAATATCTTTAACAATCCCTTTTTTGCTCTAACAAGCATAGCAATTTGATAACGGTTTGCTTCCGGACTAGTCTACTAAGATTTACTTTTCGGTAGTCTGCTCCGAGGTGTTCTTTCACAATACTTTTATAATTACTTCACACTATACGTAACTCACTGATATAAAATGTAAGGTTACTTTTCCTCTTCAATGCATTTTTACTATGATAACATATTTTTTACTTCATGTCAACATTATATGTTACTTTTTTAGATATTATATTATTTTTCCAAAATTATTGTTACTGGTCCATCATTTAATAAGCTCACTTTCATATCTGCTCCAAATATGCCTGAACCAACGTGTTTTACCTCTTTTGCACATTGTGCTTTGAAGTATTCATATAACTCATTTGCTTTTTCTGGTGGTGCAGCATTTACAAAACTAGGTCTGTTTCCTTTTTGGCAATCTGCATAAAGAGTAAATTGTGATACTACTAAGATTTCTCCATCTATATCTTTTACTGATAAATTCATTTTTTCGTTTTCATCCCTAAATATTCGTAAATTACAAACTTTTTTTAATAGTTCATCTGCATTTTTAGTTGTATCATCTGGTCCAACTCCAAGTAGAACTAATAAGCCTCTGCCTATCTCTCCTGTAGTTTTTCCATCAACCTTTACATCTGCATTTTTTACTCTTTGTATTACTGCTCTCATAATTTGTTATCCTTTCATTTATGTTTTAATGTATTTTGTATTCTATATTTTCCATAAAATCAAATAGTTCCTTTACTGCTTTTAGTGTTACTATTTGCTGTTTGGGGTGTGGTCCTTTTTCGTTTTTATCTACTAGTTCTCTTGAATAGCAATTTTTATCCAGCTTTGAAAGAAGGTACCTTTTGCCCATATATGTGTAGTATATTTGATATCCTTCGTTTAGTTCTTTCCATAGTCTTTCAAATGTATATTCTTCCATTTGCATGTTCCTTTCAATCTATTTTATCATTTCATCAAACTGTGCCTCAGTAATTACTGGTATTCCTAAACTTTGTGCTTTAGTTAGCTTACTTCCTGCATCTTCCCCTGCTAGTACATAAGATGTTTTTTTAGATACAGAGCCTGATGTTTTGCCTCCAAGTTTTTCTATAATTTCACTTGCCTCGTCTCTTGTGAAATTTTCAAGCGTTCCTGTAAGTACAAATGTTTTACCTAAAAATCTATTATCACTGTTTTCATCTTCAATCTCTCTCATATTAACCCCTGCTGCTTTTAATTTTTTAAGCAAATCTTTCGTTTGGTCTTGCATGAAAAATTCTCTTATACTATTAGCTGTTATCTCGCCAATCTCATCAACAAAAGTTAGTGTTCCAAAGTTTGCTTTTGCTAAATCATCCATTGTACCAAATCTTTTTGCAAGTATTTTAGCTGATTTTGCTCCAACCTGCTCTATTCCTAATGCTGTAATTAATCTATCTAAATTGTTTTCCTTGCTTTTATTTATATTATTTATTAATTTTTCTGCAAATCTTTTGCCATCCTTTTTTAAGCTTGCAACATCTTCTACTTTTAAAGAATAAATGTCCGCAATATTATGAATTAGGCCTTTTTCGTATAGTTGCTCGATTACCTTTTCTCCAAGTCCATCAATATTCATTGCTTCTTTTGAAGCAAAATGCTCTATATTTCTTAAATTTCTTGCAGGACATTCTATTCCTATACATTTGTTAACAGATTGCCCTGGCACACGAATTACTTCTCCGCCACAAACAGGGCATGTTGTAGGCATTTCGAAATCTTTCTCTTCTCCTGTTCTTTTTTCTACTACTGCACGTACAACCTCTGGAATTACATCTCCTGCTTTTTGTATTATTACTCTGTCTCCAATTTTCAAATCTTTTTCTTTAACAAAATCTTCATTATGAAGTGTTGTTTTAGATATTTTTGAGCCTGCAACAATAACTGGTTCTAGTATTGCCATTGGTGTTATTGCACCTGTTCTTCCAACTTGGCAGACTATATCTTTTAAAACTGTTTCTTTTTGCTCTGGTGGGTATTTATACGCCACAGCCCATTTTGGAGTTTTAAAAGTTGTTCCAATTTTCTCTCTTAAAGCTAAATTATCAACTTTTACAACTGCTCCATCTATTCCAAAGTCAAGATCTGGTCTCATTTCTCCAATTTTTTCAATTGCATTTTTGACTTTTATTATGGTGTCACATGGGATAAGAACTGGGTTTATGTTAAATCCTATACCTTTTAGGTACTTTAAAGATTCATAATGTGATGTAAACTCCTTTGTTTCACACTTTTGAACATTAAATATGAAAATATCAAGTGGTCTTGATGCTGCAATTTTGCTATCTAGCTGACGAAGTGAACCAGCAGCTAAATTTCTTGCATTTGCAAATTTTTCATCTTCATCTAATGTTTCATTTAATTTATCAAAATCTTCTTTTCCAATAAACACTTCTCCACGTACAATTATATCTATTGGTTCTTTTAATTTTTGTGGTATGTGTTTTATTGTTTTTAGGTTTTCTGTAACATCTTCTCCAACTAGCCCATTACCTCTTGTTGCGCCTCTTATAAATTCTCCATTTTTGTATTCTAAGGCAACAGACAAGCCATCTATTTTTGTTTCAACTACATATTCTGTTACATTTTCCTTTTGCATTTTTAAACAGAATTCATTTACTTCTTCTAAAGAAAAAACATCTTGCAAACTTTGAAGTGGAACTGCATGTTCAACTTTCTCAAAGCCTTCTTTTACTGTTCCACCAACCTTTTGAGTTAAAGAATTTTTAGATACAAACTCTGGAAATTCCTTCTCTAAGTTTTTAAGTTCGTTCATAAGCATATCATACTCAAAATCGCTTATTTCTGGTGCATCATCATCATAATATTTTGTAGCATAATATGCTGTTAATTTATTTAATTTCTCTATTCTTTTTTTTGCTTGTGTTTTATTCATTTAGAAAACCTTCCTTTTATTTAAGTAATTCTTTACCACCTTTTAAGTAGTCAACTCCTGAAAATACTGCTGCTATTGTTGAAATTAGCATTAATGAGCTTGATAACACGTTTATAACTAAGCTATATCCTGTTAAATTTCCAGAAATGAATGCTCCAAAGTTGTTCAAATCTAAGAAAGCTAATATAATTGCTATCATTTGTGTACATGTTTTAATTTTACCCCAAATGCTTGCTGCAATAACTTTTCCACCCTTTTCAACTGCTACTAATCTGTAACCAGAAACAACAAATTCTCTTGCAAGAACTATAATTGGAATCCATGCTGGTAAATAGTCCATTTCAACTAACATAAGCATTGCAGATAAGACTAAAATTTTATCAGCCAACGGGTCTGCAAATTTTCCAAATGTAGTTACTAAATTACATTTTCTTGCAATCTTTCCATCTAAGTGATCTGTGTAAGATGCAATTGCAAATATTGCAATTATAATTAAGTTTTGAACAGGAATTCCCCATACATCTCCTGGAATTCCTAGTAATGGTATTATAACCATTATTGGTACTAAAATAATTCTAAAAATTGTTAGTTTGTTTGGTAAGTTCATATAAACATCTCCTTAAAAATTTATCATGTATAATATATCAAATTTTTCATGATAAAACAACTGTTATTTGAAAAAATTATTGCAAAATGGAAGATTTTATAGTAAAATATTGGGGAGGAAGTGAGTTCAAATGATTGATATTAAATTGATTAGAGAAAATCCTGATATGGTTAAAGAAAATATTAGGAAGAAATTTCAAGACCATAAATTGGAATTGGTTGATAAAGTTTTAGAATTAGATAAAAAGAACCGTGAAGTTAAACTAAATGGTGATGAATTACGTTCTAGTAGAAATACTTTGAGTAGTCAAATTGGTAATTTAATGAAACAAGGAAATCGCAAAGAAGCTGAAAAGATTAAAGCTGAAGTTAATGAGATTAATAACAAATTAGTTGATAATGAAAAATTAGAAGAAGAATTAGCTCAAGAAATTAAAGAAATCATGATGAAAATTCCTAACATTATTGATGATTCTGTTCCTATTGGAAGAGATGATTCTGAAAATGTTGAAATTCAGAAGTTCGGCGACCCATTTGTTCCAGATTATGAAATTCCATATCATACAGATATAATGGAAAGTTTATCTGGTATAGATTTAGACTCTGCTCGTAGAGTTGCTGGAAATGGTTTTTATTACCTAATTGGCGACATTGCAAGATTACATTCTGCAGTAATTGCTTATGCTCGTGATTTTATGATTAATAAAGGTTTTACATATTGTGTGCCACCTTTTATGATTAGAAGCGATGTTGTAACAGGTGTTATGAGTTTTGAAGAAATGGACGCTATGATGTATAAAATTGAAGGTGAAGATTTATACCTAATTGGAACAAGTGAACACTCTATGATTGGTAAGTTCAAAGGTCAAATTCTACAAAAACAAAACTTACCATATACTATGACATCTTACTCACCTTGTTTTAGAAAAGAAAAAGGTGCTCATGGCTTAGAAGAAAGAGGAGTTTATAGAATACATCAATTTGAAAAACAAGAAATGATAGTAGTTTGCGAACCTGAAGAAAGTTATGAATGGTACGATAAAATGTGGAGTTATACAGTAGAGCTATTTAGAAGTCTTGAAATTCCAGTTCGTACATTAGAATGTTGTTCTGGAGATTTAGCAGATTTAAAAGCTAAATCTTGTGATGTTGAGGCATGGTCTCCTCGTCAAAAGAAATATTTTGAAGTTGGTAG
>USEM01000036.1 GCA_900553695.1 uncultured Clostridium sp.
GTAATTTTACTATATTAGTAACTTCTTTTTGAGCCATTTTAAAAACTTCCTTTCAAAATAATTTATATTTTTTAAATTTTATACTTTTTCAACTTGAGCAAGCTCTAATTCTACAGGTGTTTCTCTACCAAACATTGAAACAAGAACTTTTACTTTTCCTTTTTCTTTGTTTATTTCTTGAACTGTACCTATAAATCCTGCTAGTGCTCCATTTAAAATTTTAACTGAGTCGTCTACATCATAGTTGATTTCTACAACAGATGTTTCAAATCCCATGCTTCTTATTTCCTCGTTTGTAAGAGGTATTGGATCTGTACCAGAACCAACGAAGCCTGTAACTCCTCTAGTATTTCTAACTATATACCAAGATTCTTCAGTTACTATCATTTTAACTAAAACATATCCTGGAAAAACTTTTTTTAGGTTTGCTTTTCTTTTTCCATCTTTGATTTCTATTTGTTCTTCCATTGGAACAACAATATCAAAGAAGTAATCTTCAAGTTCCCTATTCTTAACCGTTTTTTCAAGGTCTGTTTTAACTTTGTTTTCATATCCTGAATATGTATGAACAACATACCATCTTGGTTCTAAATTTTCTTCTACTTGAGACATTAATTTTGAGCCTCCTTTTTAAAGTAATATAAAACCTTATAATTATTCATTTGTTGTTACTTCTTCAGCAGTTACATTATTTTCTACAGCTGTATTATTCTCTACAGTATTTTCACTTGCATTTTCTTCTTCACCTTCATGATCGTGATCATGGTCATGGTCGTGGTCATCTGTGATTTCTACAGTATTGTATCCTCTAATGTGTGATTTCAAATTATTAATTCCATATTTATTTAACAAGTCAAAAGCTACATCTAACACAAAAACTATAGCTGCTGTAATTATTACAATAACTACAACTGCAATTGTATTGTTTACAAGTTGCTTTGGTGTTGGCCAAATAACTTTTTTTAATTCTGCTTTGAAATCTTTGAAGAAGCTTTTTTTGTTTTTCACTTCTTTTTTGTTTTTGGTTTCTTTTTCGTTAGCCATTTTATTTCCTCCTAAAAATAGCTTATTGCCTTATTTTGTTTCTTTATGTGTTGTTCTCTTTTTGCAGAATTTGCAATATTTTTCTACTTCTAATCTTTCTGTGTTGTTTCTTTTATTTTTGCTTGTTACATAATTTCTTCTTTTACATTCTGTACATTCTAATGTAATATTTTCTCTAGGTCCTTTTGCAGCCATTTTAGCTCCACCTCCAACTTTTATTTACGGGTTTTAACGATGCGTTTTTTAAGCTATGCTCCCAACTTATAGAACATAGCCTATATAATTTACCATATTTTATGTTAAATGTCAAGTGTTCTCAAGCATTTTTTTGATTTTTTGTATTTTTTTCTAACTTAATACTTTTTTTCTTGTTTTCTCCCATCTAAAATGATATAATATTTATTCTAAAGGGAGAGATTTTTATGAAGTTAGATTATAAGGATAAATCTATTTTATTTTCACACACAGAAATACCAGATGTTTTTTTTACTGAGTATTTATCCTCAGCTAGTGGAGATTTTATTAAAATATACTTGTGTTTAGTTTTTCTATCTAAATACGATAAAGACATTAAGATTACAGATTTATCTAAGAAGCTTAATATTCCTTTTAATGTTATTCAAGCTGGACTTACTTTTTGGGAAGAGAATGGAGCAATTACAAAAAGGCCTACTGGTTATACATTAAATAGTTTGCAAGAAATTGAGCTTCATAAGTCTTATACACCTAATTTAACACTAACACCAGAAGCTATTAAAAATAACAGTAAAAGCCAATATAGGGCAAAAGCTATTGAAAGTATTAATAACCAATACTTCCAAGGTATTATGTCTCCATCTTGGTATAGTGATATAGATTTATGGTTTAAAAAATATGAATTTGATGAGCAAGTTATGGTTTCTTTATTTGATTACTGCTTTGGAAAATCTGCTCTTCATAAAAACTATGTTCAAACCGTTGCAGAGGCATGGTCTAAGAACAATATTAAAACATTTAATGATTTGGAAAACTACTATCAAAAACGAGATAATATGACCAAAATCAAAAAGGCTATTGCCAAAAAACTTGGTCGTTATACTGCCTTTACTGAATTTGAAGAAGAATATATTGAAAAATGGGTTATTGATTATGGTTACAGCCTAGATGTAATTAACCTTGCATTGAAGAAAACTACATCAAAAGCAAACCCAACGTTTGATTATTTTGATAAATTATTAACCGATTGGCATGATAGAAAATTAAAAACACCAGAAGAAGTGCAAAAATTCATGGTCGATTTTAAAACCCAAAACAAAACAATTAAAGACCTTGAAAAGAAAACTAACTATAATAATTATACGCAAAGAACTTATGATAATTTAAACGAATTATATGCAAATAAAAAGTAATAGAAGGGAGATAACTTGCCATGGTAAGCAGTAGCACATTAAAAGAGCTTTTAAATGAATATGATAAAAAACAAATGATAGCTATATCTGACCTTGAAAAGCGAAAGTCTGAACTGTATGCTAGAATTCCACGTTTGCAAGAAATAGAAACTGAACTTAATTCATTTGCCATAAAAACAGCTAAAGCACTTTTAGTAAAGTTTGATCCTTCTTACATATCTGAACTACAAAACAAAGCAAATGATTTAAGACTTGAAAGAGAAACAATTCTAAAAAAAGATGGAAAAGACATAAGCTACCTATCTCCACACTATGAATGTTCAAAATGCAAAGATACAGGTTATGTTTTGGATGATGGAAAATCTGTTATGTGTAGTTGTTTAAAACAACAAATTCTTAATATTGAATACAATAATTCAAATATTGGAAATTTAGATAGAGAAAACTTTAAGAAGTTTAATTTGAATTTATATTCAGATGAAGTTAATGAAGAAAAATATGGTTCCGATTTATCTCCTAGAGAGAACATTAAAATAATTGGCAAAGAAGTTAAAAAATTCATTAAAAACTTTGATGACCCAAACGAAAAGAATTTACTTTTTTCAGGTGGAACTGGCCTTGGAAAAACATTCTTATCTAACTGTATTGTTGCAGAGCTCTTAGCCAAAGGGGAAACTGTTCTTTACCAAACAGCACCTGTTATGCTGGATACCTTAATTAGTGAACTTTTTGATAAAAATTCAAATAATGCATTTTCTCAAAATCTTTTGACTGTAGATTTACTAGTAATTGATGATTTGGGCACTGAAACAATGAATAGTATGAAATTTACTGAACTTTATAAAATAATTAATACAAGGCTTCTTAATCAAAACGGAAAAATCACAAAAACTATTATTTCCACAAACCTAGACTTGCAAGGTTTATTTAATACATATGACGAGCGAATTGCTTCAAGATTTATTGGAAATTATAATATTTATAGATTTTTCGGTGATGATATAAGATTTAAAAAATAGTCCAACTGTGAAGTTGGACCATTTTTATTAATAATTTTCTGCTTTTATTTCAAAATATGCTTTTGGATGATTACATACTGGGCATACTTCTGGTGCTGATTTTCCTATTACTATATGTCCACAATTTCTACATTTCCAAATTCTATCTCCATCTTTTGAAAATACTAACCCATTTTCTACATTTTCTAATAATTTTTTATATCTTTCTTCATGCTCTTTTTCAATTTTAGCAACAGCACTAAATAAGTATGCTATTCTGTCAAAGCCTTCTTCTTTAGCTTCTTTTGCCATTCTTTCATACATATCTGTCCATTCGAAGTTTTCTCCTTCAGCTGCAGCTTTTAAGTTTTCTACTGTTGATGGAACTTCTCCATCATGTAATAATTTAAACCACATTTTAGCATGTTCTTTTTCGTTATCTGCTGTTTCTTGGAATATTGCTGCAATTTGCTCATATCCTTCCTTTTTTGCTTTAGATGCAAAATATGTATATTTATTTCTTGCTTGAGATTCCCCAGCAAATGCTTCCATTAAGTTTTTTTCTGTTTTTGATCCTTTTAATTCCATTTTATACCCTCCTATTTATAAAACTTCCAAAACGCAATTACCTGTTTTGGAAGTTTAGAATATCATAATAACTTAATATTGTCAAGATTAATTTTAGCACTTTTTATTATTTTAAAAGCCAGAGTATTACTTTTTAATACTCTGGCTTTAACTAATTTTTAAATTATTATATTGCTTTAAAACCTAAATCATTTATTTTTTCTTTTGCTGTATTTTCATCAAGATTTTCTGCTTTAATTACAACTTTTCCTGTATTGTGGTCTGCTGTAACTTTCTTTACTTCTGGCATTTGACTAAGTACGTTTATTACTCTTTTTTCGCAACCAGAACATGCCATTCCTTCAACATTTATAATATATTCTTTCATAATAACTCCTCCTTTTAGCATCTATTATATCACATTTTTTTGAAAAATATTGACATTTTAGAAAAATTGTAGTAATATATTTATGTAACAGCTGTGATGTCGTGATTACAGTGGTTAGCTCATTTGTTGGAAATAATTCCACTATAAAAAACCAGAGTTTTTGCAGAAACTCTGGTTTTACTATGTATTTTCATACTAGTCATTGTCGTGGTTACCTTTGCATAGCACTATTACGCATAGTACTAAAAAGGCAATTAGCTCACTTGAATTCATACTTCCACCTCCTTCCTTCGTGGAATTAGGTGTATTATATAATGCATTTTGTCAAAAAGCAATAGTTCTATGGCAAAAAAGCAAAGTGTTTTTCGCTTTGCTTTTTGTTTTATTTACATTCCTTTAATTTGTACTGTTACCTTTTCGCCATTGATTTCAATTTCTTTTTCAATGTCGTTTTCTATTGGTGTTTTTACAAATTTCTCAGTTAATGTA
>USEM01000037.1 GCA_900553695.1 uncultured Clostridium sp.
TCTGGTTTATCTTGCTCTGGTTTGTCTTGTTCTGGTTTATCTTGCTCTGGTTTGTTTTGCTCTGGTTTATCTTGTTCTGGCTTTTCTGGTTCTGCTTTTTCAGCTTTGTTTTTTGTTTCATTAAATTCTTCTATTACTTGTTTTGGGTTTATTTCATTTAATTCTTTTTCTACACCTAACTCTAAAGCATATTTTTTGATACTATCCTCATAATTATCTAAAGTTGCTCTTTGTTCAAAATGTTTCTTTTGGAATTCAAACATTTCAGTGTTTACAGCTTCTCTTGCTTTTCTTGCACTGTTTTCAACAAGTTCAAGTTTTTCTGGTGTTAAGTCTCTATCTCTCATACTTTCCAATTTTTCTTCTATTGCTTTTTGCTTTCTAACTGTTTTCATTAGCATATCTTGATATGCTTTTTCTGTTTGTTCTCTTAACACTATAATGTTCTTTTGAGCATTTATTAATGCATTTTTTGTCATTTCGTCAAATTCCGTTTTATATTGTCCCTTTTCTGTGAATTCTGCCTTTCTACTTTCTAACTTCATTGGCTTTGATTCATTCATCATTGCCTTTTCCATTTTATCTAAGTCCTTTTGTTGCTTTCTTGTCATAGTCATTGATTCATCTATTTTTTCCATTAAATCATCTAGTTCCTCTTGTAATTCTTCATATGATTTTTCCATATAGATACCTCCTAATATTTTCATACTACTTTATTATAACATATAATTTTGAAAATGTAAAATTTTTGCTTAAAATTTTAATATTTTTTTACATATTCAGATAATTTTGTCGATTTTTGTTGCATTTATATTTTTTTTGGTTTAAAATAGATATAGTATATTTTTGGAGGTTTTTTAAAATGGAACTTAACCCTATTATTATTGGTATTGCTGGTGGAACAGGTTCTGGAAAGAGCACACTTGCAGATAACATAAGAAAAGAATTTGCAAATAACATTACTATGCTTTCACATGATTATTATTATAAAAGTAATTCACATCTTTCTTTTGACGAAAGGAAAAAACTAAATTACGACCATCCAGATGCTTTTGATACGGACTTACTTATTGAACATTTGAATAAACTAAAAAAAGGAGAAGTTATTTACAGACCTAACTATTCCTTTGTTACTTATCTAAGAGAAGAACAAACTGTTGAAGTAGTTCCTAAAAAAGTTATTTTATTGGATGGTTTTTTAATATTTGAAAATAAAGAATTACGTGATATGATGGATATTAAGATTTTTGTTGATACAGATGCTGATATTCGTTTTATTAGAAGATTGGTTCGTGACGTTAGTGATAGAGGTCGTACACTTGAGTCTGTTATTGAACAATATACTACAACAGTTAAGCCTATGCATGAACAATTTGTTGAACCAAGTAAGAAGTATGCTGACATTATTGTTCCTGAAGGTGGATACAATCATGTAGCTCTTAATATGATTATTGAAAAAATTAGAAGCATTATTTAATTAATGCTTCTTTTTTTGAATTGACTACTCTATTTTCACTCGATTTCATTTAACTGTTCCAAATTGTGTGATTGGCCAGTAACGCAAAATTACTTTGCCTTCTACTTTTTCTAGTGGAATACAGCCAAAAGTTCTGCTATCCATGCTTTCATCTCTGTTATCTCCCATAACAAATATGCAACCTTCTGGTACAATCAAATCATTATAATATACTGTTTTTGTTGTTACACCATCTTGAAGGTAGTCTTCTACTAATTCTTCTCCATTTACATATACTTTTCCATTTGCTATTTGAATTCTATCGCCCTCTACTCCAATTACTCTTTTTATATAGCTTTTTTTAGTTAGTTCTAGAATATTGTATGAAAGTTTTTCCCATATTCCTTTTGGTTTGTAGTTGTAAATTGCAATTTTGTTTGATAAATCTACTTCTGCCCCTCTTTTTATTTCGCTTGGTTCTTCAAATGTTACTATATCTCCCCTTTTGTATTCTGATTTTGTTATTCTTTTGGTTCTGCTTAATACAATTCTTTGGTTTTCTTTAAGTGTTGGATACATTGAAAATTGCTTTACAACTGTTGATGTGAATATATAGTATCTTGTAGCCAATGCTATTATTAGTGCTAAGAATATGCAAAAACACCATTCTACTATTTCTTTAAAAACTTTAATTTCCTTTTCTTCTACTTGTTCTTCCATTTGTTTACCTCGCATTTATTATAACATTATTCTAAGTTTTTTTACAAGGGTTTTGTATATTTTTATATATTTAAGGCAGTGATTTTTTAACTTAATCACTGCCCTCTATTTTTTATTTTTGTCTATAATTTACTGTTACCGTTTTGCCTATTAATTTTGTTAAATCAACAAAATATTTTTTTCCATCAAATCCGACTAATTTATCATTTTCTGCGTCTTTATATGAAGTATATGTCTTTCCTCCTGCGATTTCTAACTTGAAGTCTTTTGTTATATCTATTTTATCAAGATATACCTTACCTGTTTTCCTATCGTTTTCATCTATATCATGAGTCTTTTTGTTTGATACTGTTTCTGTTATACTTCCTATCATTGCTCTTTGTAAATCCTCTGCAGTCATATTATTATTTGCAAATGCTTTGTCTGCATAGCCATAATTGCTATATGGATTCTTAACAACTGTTACATTTTCATATTTAGCTTTATTTATATAATTTCCTTTACCATCTTGTTGAAATCCAACAGAACAACTAGCACTAATATCTTGATTAAAATTATTTAAATATTTATATAATTTTTGTGATATTTCTTTATCCTCAATTTGATTTCTAGTGTCTGTTTCTCTCCAATTTTCGCACTTTCTAACGTTTGTATTATTTGGGTTTAGTACTGTTTTTCCATACTGTGTTGTTAAATCCATTGCAATAGTAAATACCTTTGCTGAAGTTCCATAGGCTTTTGCTACTTGTTGTTTATAATAATTTGCTGTTAATATTGTATAGTATCCATACACTGCTGAAGTATTCTTTAATTGTGAGGTACCTAATACTTTTCCAGATAGTGGTGATGTATAATTTGTTGAAAATACTGTTGGCTCACCATCTGATACAACTATTATAACAGGAACTCTTTGTACATCTTTTCCATCTACTTTAACGGTTTTGCCTGTGCTATTAATTAATTGTTCTGCACCTTTTTGTATTCCTGCTTGAGTAAATGTTCCAGCCTCAAAGTATCTTGTTTTTTTAGCATAACCTTCAATATTTGTTTCTATCCTATTTTCTGATTTTTTCAAATAGTTTTGACCATTATTTGCAGTATATCTTCCAAGAGGTAGTAGTACTGAAGAATGTTCTTTATTATTGTATGGAACTTTTAAGTTTGAAAGAACTCCATATTCACTATATCCCACAACTGAAATTCTATTATTTTTATTAAATCTTAAAATTTCATCTATAGCATTATTTACTGCTTTAACCATATTTGTTCCTCTTGAAGAATCTTTGTCTATCATGCTCCAAGATGTGTCAAGTACAAAGACTACATCTACAGGGATTGGAGATTCTGTTGTGCTTTGTATATCCCAATTCATTGTTATTGTACCTTTAGGCGCTTCTGTATATGTGTTTGTTACATTATAGCCTGTTACTTTTGATTTATAACCTGAAACTGTGTCTTCGCTTATTGTGTATACAATTTCTGTTCCAGAATTATATTTATCTAAATCTGTAAATAACCATTTCCAGTTGTCGTTTGCTGTTACTGTTTTGCTTGTTACTTCTGTTCCATCTGCAAATAGTCTTACTGTTATGCTTTCTGGTCTACTATTATACTTATTATCATAATCAACCCATGTTTTTCTTCCTGAAACTTCTGTTTTCTCTGGTTCATAGCTGTTTGTTATGTTCATTCCTGTAGAATCATATTCCACCTTATATTCTTTTCCATTCTTTCCAGCTATTTTTCCTTTTTCTTCGCCTACTTCTTTTACTGTGTATGTTATTCTTTCTCCAGCTTCATATACTGGTAGATTTGACCAACTATAATCTAGTTTATTTCCTGTTAGAACTTGTTTATAGTTTTCTCCCATACTTGTTGTTGTTCCATTTACTGTTTTTAGTAGTTCTACTGTTATGCTGTCTGGTCTTACTCCATCTTGGTTATTGTTATCATTCCATGTTTTTGTTCCTGAAACAGAAGTTGTTTCTGTTTTATGTGTGTTTATTATATTGTAGCCATCTAGTTTTGTTTCATAATTTTCAACTGAATCTTCTTTTATTGTATATGTAATTTTTTCTCCTTTTTCATACACTGGTAAGTCTTCAAAATTCCATGACCAGTTGTCTTTTTCTGTTATTTTTTTATGGCTTACCACTCTTCCATCTGCTAATAATCTTACTGTTATGCTACTTGGTCTCTTTCCGTCTTGGTTGCTTGCGTCATCCCATGTTTTACTTCCTGTTATTGTTGTTTTTTCTGGTGTGTGTGTATTTGTTATGTTGTATCCATCTACTACTGTTGTATAATCTGCAACTGTAT
>USEM01000038.1 GCA_900553695.1 uncultured Clostridium sp.
TTTTGTATATCTATTTACTTTTGCTTTTCCTTCTTCTCCACCTTCTTTAATTGCTTTTTCTAGAGAAGGTATTACCATACCTAATAATTGTATAACGATTGAAGCTGTAATGTATGGTGTTATTGTCATTGCAAATACTGACAATTTTGAAAAAGCTCCACCTGAAATTATATCAATTAGTCCTGATATGCTGTTTGCTACATTTGATTTTATTGTTTCAAGTGCAATACTATCAACACCAGGTACTGTGATAAAACATCCAAATCTAAAAATTACTATTAAAAGTAATGTATATAATATTCTGTTTCTAATCTCTGGAGTTTTAAAAGCGTTTTTTATTGTTTTAAACAAATTAAATCACCTCAACTTTTCCACCAGCTGCTTCTATTGCTTTGGCAGCTGAAGTTGTGAATCTAGTTGCTTTAACTGTTAATTTCTTTTCTAATTTTCCAGTTCCTAAAATAACTATTCCATCGTTTGCTTTACTGATTATTCCGTCTTTTATTAAACTTTCAGCTGTAACTTTTTCTGTTGTAGCTTTATTAAGCATTGTTAAAGTAACTTCTGTATAGTTTTTAGCAAAGATGTTTTTAAATCCTCTTTTAGGTAATCTTCTATATAATGGTGTTTGACCACCTTCAAATCCACGTCTTACTCCTCCGCCAGATCTTGCTTTTTGTCCTTTATGTCCTCTTCCTGATGTTTTTCCAAGTCCTGAACCAATTCCACGTCCAACTCTTTTTCTTGTTTCATTTTCAGTAGCAGACTTTATGTTTCCTAATTTCATCGATTTTCCCTCCTTTAAAGTTTTCAAAGAATAAACTTTATTCTTTATTATTTTTAAATATACATCTTGCAAAAAGTATTAAATTATAATATTTCTTCTACTTTTTTGCCTCTCTTTTTAGCTATGTTTTCTGCTGTTGCCATATTTTCTAAAGCATTCATTGTAGCATATCCTACATTTCTTGGATTGTTTGTTCCTATAACTTTAGTTTTTATGTCTCTATATCCTGCAAGTTCAAGTATAGGTCTTACACTACCTCCAGCAATAAGTCCAGAACCTTCTGCTCCTGGCTTAATAAGTACACTTGCTGAACCGAATGTACCTAAATATTCGTGTGGTACTGTTGTTCCTGCGATTGGAACTTCTATTAAATTCTTTTTAGCATCTTCAATAGCTTTTTTGATTGCGTCTGGAACTTCTGCTGCTTTACCATTTCCAATACCTACGTGTCCATTTTCGTCTCCAACAACTACTACAGCGCTGAATCTGAAATTTCTACCACCTTTAACAACTTTTGCAACTCTGTTAATAGCTACAACTTTTTCTTTAAATTCCATTGTCTTTTCTTCCATTAAAATTACTTCTCCTTTCTTAAAATTAGAACTCTAAACCTGCTTCTCTTGCAGCTTCTGCTAATTCTTTTACAACACCATGATATACATATCCGCCTCTATCATAAACTACTGTTTTGATATTTTTTTCTAAGGCTCTTTTTGCAACTAGTGTTCCAACTTCTTTAGCTGCTTCTTTGTTTGAGTGTTTTGTTTTAACTTCTTTATCTAATGTTGAAGCTTGAACTAATGTTACACCCTTAGTGTCATCAATTATTTGAGCATATACATTTGTGTTACTTCTGAAAACACATAATCTTGGGCATTCAGCTGTTCCACTAATTTTTGTACGAACTCTTCTATGTCTTCTTTCTCTTTCTAATTTTCTATTAGTTTTAGAAACCATTTTCTTTATTCCTCCTTTTTTACTTATTCAAGCAAAGCAAAAGTGGTATATTGCTAGGAAAGCAATTAAAAATTTTTGAGACTATACAAATAGTATGTCGAAAAAATTTTTATGCAGCTTGACAACGCAAGATGCCGCTTTTCATTTGCTTCTATTTTTTACCAGTTTTACCCTCTTTACGTCTAATATGTTCTTCAACATATTTAATACCTTTTCCTCTATATACTTCTGGTGGTCTCTTTGTTCTTATAACTGCTGCCATTTCTCCAACTAATTCTTTATCCATACCTCTTACGATAATTTGGTTTGGAGCTGGAACTTCAAATTTAATTCCTTCTGGTTCTACCATTTCAACTGGATGTGAATATCCAAGTGTTAGAACTAATTTGTTTCCTTGTTTTGCAGCTCTGTAACCTACACCATTTATTTCTAGAGCTCTAGTATATTCATCAACAACACCAACTATCATATTGTTTATTAATGTTCTTGTTAAACCATGTAAACTTCTGTTTTGTGGTTCATCATTTGGTCTTGTAACTGTTATAACATTGTTTTCTAATGTTATTTTCATGTTTGGATGTAATTCTTTTTCTAGAGTTCCTTTAGGTCCTTTTACAGTTATTTTGTTTCCATCTAATTTTACTTCAACATTTTCTGGAACTGTAATTGGTTTATTTCCTATTCTTGACATTTTCTTTTTCTCCTCTCTTAAATTTTAATTACCAAATATATGCTAATACTTCTCCACCAACACCTAATTCACGAGCTTTTTTATCTGTCATAACTCCTTTTGATGTTGAGATTAAAGCTATTCCTAAACCATTTAATACTTTAGGAAGTTCTTCTTTTGATGCATATATTCTTAAACCTGGTTTACTAATTCTTTTTAATCCAGATATAACTTTTTTACCTTTTTCTGTATATTTTAAGCTTACTCTGATAATTCCTTGATTATCGTTTTTAATTTCTTCATAAGCCTTTATATAACCTTCGTTAAATAATATTTCAGCAATGTCTCTTTTCATGTTTGATGCAGGAATATCAACTGTTTTGAAGTTTGCTTGACTTGCATTTCTTATTCTTGTTAACATATCTGCAATTGGATCTGTTGTAACCATTTATTTATCCTCCTTCTTTTTATTTTTATATTTTACCAACTAGATTTTTTAACTCCTGGGATTTCGCCTTTGTGTGCTAATTCTCTGAAGCATATACGGCAAATTCCGTATTTTCTAATATATCCATGAGGTCTTCCGCATATTTTGCATCTATTATATTCTCTAGTTTGATATTTTTGTTCTTTTTGTTGTTTTACTATCATAGATTTCTTAGCCATATTTTTTAATTTCCTCCTTTTAAATTGGTTTAAGCTCTAAAAGGCATTCCTAATAAGCTTAATAATTCCTTAGCTTCTTCATCTGAATTAGCTGTAGTAACGAATATAATATCCATACCTCTTACTTTGTCTATTTTTTCATATTCGATTTCTGGGAATATAACTTGCTCTTTGATACCTAAAGAATAGTTTCCTTTTCCATCAAATGAGTTGTTTGGTAATCCTCTGAAATCTCTTACTCTTGGTAGAGATACATTGAATAGTTTGTATGCAAAATCATACATTTTATCTTTTCTTAATGTAACTTTGCAACCAACATTTGCACCTTCTCTTAATTTGAATGCTGCAATTGATTTTCTAGCCTTTGTTATAACTGGTTTTTGACCTGTTATAGCTGTTAAATCTGCAATTGCATTATCTAATGCTTTAGGATTATCTTTTGTATCTCCTAAGCCTATGTTTATAACTATTTTTTCTAGTTTTGGAACTTGCATAACTGATTTGTATTCGAACTTCTTCATTAATGCAGGTATAACTTCTTTTTCATATTGCTCTCTTAATACTTCCATGATTTATTTTTTCCCTCCTTTATTTTATAACTGTTCCACATCTTTTACAAATACGAACTTTTCCGTCTTTTTCTTGTTTGTAACCTATTCTTGCAGGTTTGTTGCATTTTGAACATACAACATTAACTTTGCTTGAATGAATTGCAACTTCTACTGGTACTATTCCACCTTCGTCGCCTTGTTTTCTAGGTTTGATGTGTTTTTTTCTAATATTTACGCCTTTAACAACTATTTTTTCTTGTTTTGGCATTACTTCTAAAACTTCACCAGTTTTTCCTTTATCATTTCCTGATAAAACTTGAACTGTATCACCTTTTTTTATTTTCATAAAGGTTTTCCCTCCTTCTTGATTAATTCTTAGTTTTTAATTATAGAACTTCTGGAGCTAAAGATAAGATTTTCATGTAATCTTTATCTCTTAATTCTCTAGCTATAGGCCCAAATATACGTGTTCCTTTTGGAGTTCCATCATCACGTATTATAACAGCTGCATTCTCATCAAATCTTACATAAGAACCATCTGCTCTTCTTATAGGTTTCTTTGTTCTAACTATAACAGCTTTAACAACATCACCTTTTTTTACAACACCTGTTGGTATAGCACTTTTAACTGATGCAACTATAACATCACCTACACCTGCAAATTTTCTATGTGAACCACCTAAACATCTGATACACATTAATTCTTTTGCTCCTGTGTTATCTGCAACTTTTAATCTTGATTGTTGTTGAATCATCTAGGTTTCCTCCTTATAATTATTCTTTATTTTATAACTGCTTTTTCTACAACTTCAACTACTCTCCATCTTTTATCTTTTGATAGAGGTC
>USEM01000039.1 GCA_900553695.1 uncultured Clostridium sp.
ATTTTCAGATATTTTAATTTTTGGAATAATTTCTCCATTTTTTTCAATAGCACTTAATTTATAAACACCACCAAATACGGGGTCACTTTTAGCAGTAATAAGATTTTCGCCAACTCCAAATGAATCAATTTTTGCACCTTGCTCTAAAAGTGAAGTAATTAAATTTTCATCTAAAGAATTACTAACACAGATTTTGCAATCTTCAAATCCATTTTCATCTAGAATTTTACGTACTTTTTTAGAAAGATAAGCTAAATCTCCACTATCTAATCTAACAGCTTTAGGTCTATAACCTTTAGGAAGCAAAACATCATTAAAAACTTTAATGGCATTTACAACACCAGAATTTATAGTATCATAAGTATCAATAAGTAGTGTACAGTCGTCTGGGTATACTTCAGCATAAGCCTTGAAAGCATCATATTCAGAATTAAAACTTTGCACAAAGCTGTGTGCCATTGTACCACTTGCAATAGTTCCAAACTTTTGGGCAGTTGATGTACAAGATGTTCCAATACAACCACCAATAACAGCAGCTCTTGCACCTAAAATAGCTGCATCAATAGAATGTGCACGTCTTGCACCAAATTCCATAACTGGACGTCCCTTTGCAGCAGATACAATTCTAGTTGATTTTGTTGCAATTAAACTTTGATGGTTAAGAAGAAGTAAAACCATAGTTTCTATAATTTGTGCTTCAATAATAGGTGCTCTAACTGTAAGCAAAGGTTCATTAGGAAAAATAACAGTACCTTCAGGAATAGCCCAAATGTCACCAGTAAATTTAAAAGTTTTTAGGTAATCTAAAAATTTATCAGAAAATTTATTTAAACTATTTAAATATTGAATATCATCATCTTCAAATTTTAAATTACAAATATAATCTATAACTTGCTCTAAACCTGCACAAATTGCATAACCACCGTTCATCTGGAATGCGTCTGAAAAATACATCAAAATATGCAATTGTATCCTTCATATTATTATTAAAATATCCATTAGACATAGTAAGTTCGTAAAAGTCTGTAACTAAACTTAAATCTCTTTTATCCATAAAAAACACCCTTTCAAATTCAATTAAAGAGATTATATCATTTTTGTCAAGAATTATGCAATGGCTATAAAAATAAATTTATTGAATAAACAAAAGGAAAAAAGAGCAAACTAGAGAATAAATAGTTTAAACTATCTAAAATGTCTACACAAGTGATTGCTAATTTGAATATAATATGGTAAGATATTTATATAAAACAAGTTAATAATTTTTCCCTGCATAGTGCGAACGGTCAGAAATTTTAGAACCAACAGTTAAGGAAAGGGAGTCCAAAGCTCTTGATATGGCGTGCATGCTTACACTTTTAATTTTAGTAGTAAGAAGCCCATGAGTACCAAGGCAGACACCCACCTGTGTAAGAGCAGGTCCTTAAAATTTCTATCAAAAACGGCTAAGGTGGGGAATTTTTTAATGTTTTATGCAAATATTTTTTAAAAGTATTGCAAATAATAAAAGTATGTGATATAAATTAGATATAATTTTTGAAAGGAGAAATAATATGGATTTAGAAAATAATAACCCAGAAATGGATGAAGAATTAGATAACATTATTCTATTAAATGATGAGGATGGAAACGAAGTAAAATTCGAGTTCTTAGATTTAATTGAATATGGAGGAGAAGAGTATGTAGTACTTTTACCAGCAGAAGAAGGAGAAGATGCTGATGAAGTAGTTATACTAAAAGTAGAAGATACAGATTCAGAAGATGAAGAATCTTATGTTGGTGTAGATGACCAAGAAATCTTAAATGCAGTATTTGCAATATTTAAAGATAAATTTAAAGATGAATTTAATTTTGTTGATTAATAAAAAGTGGGAGCAATGAAGATATTGCTTCCATTAATTTTTGTTGATTTTTATGTTAATATATGCTATACTATATAGGTATGTTGGTATATCTAATGAGTAGTTTGAAAAGGAGATAAACATATGAGCTATTATTATAACAAATGTGTTAAACTCAAAGACGCAATGACAATGAATCTCAAGCAAACAATTCGGTTTTGGAACGTACCAGATCTTCAGGTAAATGGAGATCTTCTTCCTGAAAATGCTCTGGTTAATGCAACTTTTGTTATGAAATTACCTGATGGAAGTTTGTATGTTGGAGTAGACTGGGAGACAGATGATGACGAAGGCTCTTACATGAGTACTGTTGGCGAATTCAAAACGCTGGATGAACTGCAAGAGAAATTCCCAAGTCTTTTAGATTTGTATGGATGCTTGTCGGCTATTGCGTAAACTGCAAGCCGGTCACGTGTAAATACATGTGACCGGCATTTTTTATATTAATAAAAAAGAAAGAATAAGAAGGTCTTATTCTTTCTTGGTGCAGATGGCCGGAATGCGTCGAGCCGCGTCGGTAAAATAGTCCAAAGGGACTATTTTAGCCTTCGCTCATTGATTGCTGTTGCAATCTAATGAGCTTGGCAACATCCTTTTCGATTCGGCCATTTTTTCTCAAAAGAAAAAAGAATAAAGTTATAACTACTCTATTCTTTATTCTGGTGCAGATGGCCGGAATCGAACCGGCACGGATTATTAGTCCGCAGGATTTTAAGTCCTGTGCGTCTGCCAGTTCCGCCACATCTGCAAATATTTAAACTGGCTTTGTCTTACGACATTTAAGATTATACTACTTTTGATTATAGGTTGTCAATACTTTTTCCAAAAATATTCCAAAAAAATTATCTAATTTTAACAAAATTACTACTTTTTGCTTGACTTTTTGCGTGTTTTATATTATACTAATTAGGTGTCAAAAAATATTTTAATTAATAGACCCTTGCCCGGTAGTCTGTTAGAGCAAAATATTTTATATAAATTATATTTTAAAATTTGATTGGAGGAAATTATCAATGAATAATACTACATACTCAGCTAAGAGTAATGATATTAAAAGACAATGGTATATTATTGATGCTAGTGGAAAACCACTAGGAAGAATTGCTGCAGAAGCTGCAAAATTATTAAGAGGAAAACATAAACCTACATTTACACCTAACGTAGATACAGGTGATCATGTTATTATATTAAATGTTAAAGATGCTGTTTTAACAGGAAAAAAATTAGACCAAAAAATTTACAGACATCATACAGGATACATTGGAAATATGAAAGAAACATCAGCTAGAAATATGATGCAAAATAATCCTGAAAAAGCTATGATGCTTGCTATAAAAGGAATGCTTCCAAAGAATAGATTAGGAAGACAAATGATTAACAAAGTAAGAATTTATAGTGGTAGCGAACATGAAAATCAAGCACAAAAACCTATAGTTTGGGAGGTAAAATAATATGGCAGAAACAACTTCATTTATTGGAACAGGTAGAAGAAAAAATTCAATAGCTAGAGTTAGATTAGTTAATGGAAACGGAAAAATTACTGTTAATAGTAAAGACTTAGAAGAATATTTTGGTGTTGAAACATTAAAAGTTATAGTAAAACAACCATTAGTTGCAACAAATACATTAGATAAATTTGATGTAATTTGTACAGTAAAAGGTGGAGGAATTAGTGGTCAAGCAGGAGCTATTCGTCATGGTATAGCAAGAGCTTTATTAAAAGCTAATTCAGAGTATAGACCAATATTAAAATCAAGCGGATTCTTAACAAGAGACGCAAGAATGAAAGAAAGAAAAAAATACGGTCTTAAAAAAGCAAGAAAAGCACCACAATT
>USEM01000040.1 GCA_900553695.1 uncultured Clostridium sp.
AAGTTTCCGTTTTATTAACTCTTCAGCTGTAAAGCTTGGAAATGTTGCTAGTTTACGCCTTTCTGTTATTGATATTTGTTCATCTTTTTTTATTATATTTAAGAATAACATCCCAAATATTATAGTAATAAACGTAACTATTACAATGATATTCTTTAATTTATCATTCATCTTTATTCTCCTTTAAAATCTAAAATACAAAAATGGGTTGTATGAGTTATCTACTATATATGCTGTAACTACTATTAGTAAAACTGCTACATATACTGGTTCTAGTAGGTTTATGGCTCTTTTTGTTTTAGTTTTTTGTTGTAATTTTTGAATAAAGTTTTTTGGAATTGGTGTTGCTCCTATTATTCCAATTATTAAAATTATTGCATAACTTCTTAAATTGTAAATAGTAAATTTATTTATAAAGCTTTCTCCATTTGCACCAAATAAGCCTGCTATGTTTGTTATTGCCTCTCCCATATTATTTGCATTGAAGATTATAAAGCTTACCATTACAATAAATAACACATATAATCTTTTTATAAAATTAGGTGCTTTTTCCAAGTATTTTCCTAGGAAGAATTTTTCTATTAGGAGAATTACTCCAAACATTGCACCCCATATAACAAAATTCCAACTTGCTCCATGCCAAATTCCTGTAAGTAGCCATACAACTACTATATTTCTTATATGCTTTGCTTTTCCAACTCTATTTCCTCCAAGAGGAATATACACATAGTCTTTAAACCATGAACTTAGTGAAATATGCCATCTTCTCCAAAATTCTGTAATGCTTTTTGATATATATGGATAATTAAAGTTTTCTAAGAAATGGAAACCAAACATTCTGCCAAGTCCTATTGCCATGTCTGAGTATGCTGAAAAATCAAAATATATTTGAAGTGCATATGCTATGCCATATATCCAGTAAAATGCCACACTTTTTTCTGTTCCATTTAAGAATGTTTTGCATAGTTCTCCAAGCATGTTTGCAATTAATACTTTTTTAGCTAAACCCGTTGTAAAACGTGTTACGCCATAAGCAAAGTCTTCTTTAGTTTCTTTTCTCTCATCTAATTCTTTTTCAATAGTTTCATATCTTACAATTGGTCCTGCAATTAACTGTGGGAAGAGAGTTACATATGTTGCAAGTTTAAGCAGGTTTCTTTGAACTTTTACTTTTCCTCTATATACATCAATTTCATAACTTAATATTTGAAATGTATAAAACGATATTCCTATTGGAATTGCAAGTCTTAGAAGTGAAAGGTTTGTGTTGAATAGACTATTTATGTTTGATACAATGAAATCCGTGTATTTGAAAACACATAGTAAGCCTACATGTATAACTATTCCAAGCACAAGAATTGATTTACTTTTGTGCTTGTTTATTAATAATGCAACTATGTAAGCTATAAGTATTTCGGCAAGCATTAATATAATGTACTTTGGTTCTCCATAAAAATAAAATATTAATGATGCTACACAAAGCACGGTATTTCTTAATTTTTTAGGTAATACGAAATATGTAATTAATACTATTGGTAAAAAATAGTATAAAAAGCTGATACTAGTAAAAAGCATAGTTTCCTCCTCCAAAAGTAAAAGCTCCCAAACTTTGGGAGCTTTTATTGTTATTGAATAACTGTCATTTCTGGTGGTAATTCCACATCACCAAAGTCTTCTGTTCTTTCTAATTCTTTTCCTGTTTCGTTATTTGCATATTTCTTAAAATTCTCATATACTGGTTTTGCCCACTCTTCATCTGACATTACTAGGAATATTATATTTCCACTATTTGTAGCATATACTTTTTCTGCAGAAACACAAATCCATTTATTTGTGTCTATGTTATCCAACATTTCTTTTTTTATTGTTTCAATATCTGCTCCATCTTTTACCTTTACAGCTACTGCTGAATAAGCTTGGGCATTCATCAATGGTTCTGATACTACTACTGCTTCTATATCTTTATTTGATTTTAACCCTGTATATGTTGTAACAAGATTTGCATCATTTACGTCAATTTCATTAGTTTCAAGTGATGGTAAAGTATTTCCTAAGTCACTATAAATCTTTTCAAACATTGCTTTCATTTCAGCTGTTGTTTCTAACTTTAAGCCTTTTGATTTTTTACTTTGCATTCCAAATACAAAACCTACTATAATTCCAACAACTACAATTACTCCTATAATTATATAAATTAAATTCTTTTTCATAAATATCCTCCTTTTTAATTTATACATGTATAATATCATAACTTATTAAAACATGCAATACATATATTTAAAATATGTACTTTTCTAACTCATCTACATTTTTACAATAATATTTACATTCTTTTTCCATATATGATGATATTTTAGGAATTGAATGTGACCAACCTGCTCCTATAAAGTCTATTCCTGCATTATCTGCCATGGTTTTGCCTGGTTTTAAATCATCTATCATAACTAAGTCTTTTGATTCTAATGAAAGCTTCTCCATTATTTGTTTTATAGGCCATACTGCTGGCTTTCGTTGATCTGGTTCACATTCCCAACCATATATTAATTCTGGCATTGGTAAATTATTTTCTTTATAATCTCTAATTATATTTTTGTTCATGGAATGTGATACAACACAAATGTGTCCTCCGGTTTTCTTTAAACTTCCATAGTATTTCTCTTATTCCATTAAATGCTGATGGCGTATGTTCCATTACATATCCTATCCAATTATTGAATTGATATTGTATTTCATCATCACTAAAATTTAGTATTTCTTTATAATATCTATTTAAGCCTGGCTCAAAGTTATAGCAAATGTATTCTTCAAGCTCAAGGTTTACATCTGGTCTTAATTTTGCTAAACACTTTTTAAATGCTGGAAAATTCACTGTTGGTGTACTATTTACTATTGTGTCATCATGATCTAAAACTAAGCATTTATATTTCATTAGCATTCCTCCTTATAATGCATACTTATATCATAAAAGCGAGTAATTTTCAAGAAGATTACTCGCTTTTATTCTTTATTTCAAATAATTATTTATTTTCTCTCTTTGCAATTATAACTGCACTAGCTAATACTACTGTAAAAATCTCTAAGATACTTTCTATTGCTAGAATTCCTGTTCCTGTTTTTGGTGTTTCATCTTTTTCATTTTCATTATTTGTATTATCATCACCTTTTGGTGTATTGTCTGGTGTCTCTATCGGTGTTTCATCTGGTGTTTTATCTGGTTTTTCTGCTGGTTTTTCTGCTAATGTATATGTACTAAAGTGGTTTGTATTAAATACTGCATATCCGTCTTTAATTGTTACTTCATGTTCTTCTTTGTTTCCATTATCATCTACATAGTATGCAACTAAATCTTTACCTTTTAGTTTTTCTGAAAGTGGAATTCTTACTTCAAAAGAACCATCTTCTAATT
>USEM01000041.1 GCA_900553695.1 uncultured Clostridium sp.
TCTGCATTTGCTTCTGTTCCTTCAGTAGCTCCAGCTGCAGCTCCGTTTTGAGCATTTGCTTTGTATAGTTGTTCAGATATTTGATAGAAAACTTGAGTTAATTTTTCTGTTGCATCTTTTATTGTTTCTGTGTTGTTTGTTTCTAATGCTTTTTTAACATTTTCAATTTCTGTTTCAACTTTAGCTTTTTCTTCGCCACTTATTTTATCTCCTAATTCATCAAGTGTTTTTTGGCTACTGTATACTAAGCTTTCTGCATTATTCTTAACTTCAACTTCTTCTTTTCTCTTCTTGTCTTCTGCTGCATGTGCTTCTGCGTCTTTAACAGCTTTATCAATATCTTCTTCAGATAAGTTTGAACTTGCTGTTATTGAAACGTTTTGTTCATTTCCTGTTGCCATATCTTTTGCAGATACGTGTACTATACCGTTTGCATCAATATCAAATGTTACTTCTATTTGTGGTATTCCTCTTGGTGCTGGTGGTATTCCTGTTAGTTGGAATCTTCCTAAAGTTTTATTGTATGCAGCCATTTCACGTTCACCTTGTAATACATGAACTTCAACGCTTGTTTGACCATCAGCTGCTGTTGAGAATACTTGTGATTTTTTAGTTGGTATTGTTGTGTTTCTTTCAATTAATTTTGTAAATACTCCACCATATGTTTCAATACCTAATGATAGTGGTGTTACATCTAGTAATACTAGGTCTTTAACATCTCCTGAAAGAACTCCACCTTGAATTGCTGCACCAATTGCAACACATTCGTCTGGGTTTATTCCTTTATTTGGTTCTTTATTTGTTATTTTTCTTACAGCTTCTTGAACTGCTGGAACTCTTGTTGAACCACCAACTAACAATACTTGGTCTATCTTATCTGCTGTTAAGCCTGCATCTTTTAGAGCTTGGTTAACCGGTCCTGTTGTAGCATCAATTAAATCTCTAATTAATTCTTCAAATTTAGCTCTTGTTAATGTTACATCTAAGTGTTTTGGTCCTGTGCTATCTGCTGTAATGAATGGTAAGTTAATGTTTGTTTGACCTACACCAGATAATTCTATTTTAGCTTTTTCTGCAGCTTCTTTTAATCTTTGCATAGCCATTTTATCTGTGCTTAAGTCAATACCATTTGATTTTTTGAATTCATCAACTAAGTATTTTATAATTCTATCATCAAAGTCGTCTCCACCTAGTCTGTTGTTTCCACTTGTTGCTAGAACTTCAAATACTCCATCACCAATATCTAGTATAGATACATCGAATGTACCTCCACCTAAGTCGTAAACCATTATTTTTTGGTCTTTATCTTCTTTATCCATACCATAAGCAAGTGCTGCTGCTGTTGGTTCGTTTATAATTCTTAGAACTTCTAGTCCTGCAATTTTTCCTGCATCTTTTGTTGCTTGTCTTTGGCTGTCGCTGAAATATGCTGGAACTGTAATAACTGCTTGAGTTACTTTTTGTCCTAAATAATTTTCTGCATCTGCTTTTAATTTTTGTAATATCATTGCTGATATTTCTTGTGGAGAGAATTCTTCTCCATCAATTTTAACTTTTTTGTCTGTTCCCATATCTCTTTTAATAGAGATTACTGTATGGTCTGGGTTAGTTACTGCTTGACGTTTTGCTATTTGTCCAACTAATCTTTCACCATTTTTTGCAAATGCAACTACAGATGGTGTTGTTCTATTTCCTTCTGGGTTTGGAATTACAACTGGTTCTCCACCCTCCATAACTGCTACACATGAGTTTGTTGTACCTAAGTCGATACCTATAATTTTTGACATATTAAGTCATCCTCCTTTTAAATTTATATATTTTTAAAATTAATAACTAATTAATTTGCTACTATTACCATTGAATGGCGTATTACCTTTGGTCCTATTTTGTAGCCTTTTCTAAATTCTTCTTTTATAATTTTCTCGCCTAAAGATTCATCTTGCACACTGCTTACTGCTTCGTGTATTGCTGGATCAAAAGGTTTTCCAACTGTTTCTATTGTTTCTACTCCAAATTTTGTGAATATATCTTGTATTTGTTTTACTACAAGTTCTATTCCTTGTTTCATATTTTCGTCTTCTGTTTTAGCTTCCGCTGCCTTTTCTAGGTTGTCTAGTACTGGTAAAAAGCTTGATATTATGTCTGCAAGTAATGAATTATATAAGTTTTCCCTTTCTTTAGTATTCCTTTTTTTGTAGTTTTCAAACTCTGCCATTACTCTTTTTAATCTATCAACTGTTTCTTCAAGCTCTTTTTCTGTTTTTGTAAGTTCTGCATTTTCATCTTGCTTTGCTTCTTCTTTAACTTCTGGTTTGTTTTCTAGGTTTTCTTCTGACATTTTGTTATCATTCCTTTCCTTTACTCATCATTTTTGAATTTTTCATTCAATTTTTTGCTAATATATTTCATTACTGAAATTACTTTTGAGTAATCCATTCTTTTAGGTCCTATAATTCCTATTGTTCCTAAGTCTTTATTTCCTACTGTATGTTTAAATGTTACTACACTTAAATCTTTCAAAGCATCTTGTTCGTTTTCTTCGCCAATGTATACATTTATGTCTTTTGCCAACCCTGAATTTAGTATTTCCATTACTTGCTCTTTTGTATCAAGAATACTTAAGAAATTTCTTGCTGTATCAATTTTTCTAAACTCTGGGAAGTCAAATACGTTATTTGCACCTTCTAAGTATATATGTTCAGACTGTTCAAGTGATTTATTCATCTGTTTTATTATTGGTTTTATAACATCTACTTGATCTTCCATTGATTCTAGAATGTATTCTTCCATTGGTTTATCTATTTTTGTAAGTGGTTTTCCAATTAGTTTCTTTTTGAAAAGATAATTTAAGTTTTCAACTTGACTATCTGTTATGTCTTCATTATATTTGATAATTGTTTCCTTAATTGCTCCATTTTCTGTTAAAACAACAGCCATTAAAAGTCTATTTCCAAGTGAAATAAGTTTTACATCAGAAATGATGTTGTTACTTGCCTCTGGTCCTATTGCAACTGTTGTATAGTGTGTAATTTCTGAAATTGTGTCTGTTGCAATTTTTGTTAGGTCTTCAATTTCATTTACTTTTGTTTCAAGTTTAGATTTTATAAATTGTATTTCATCTAAGCTAATCTTCTCATCGTTTAAAAGTTCATCAACATAAAATCTATAACCTTTAGCTGATGGAACTCTTCCTGATGAAGTATGAGTTTTTTCAATATAGCCTTGTTTTTCAAGTTCTGCCATATCATTTCTAATTGTTGCACTGCTGTAACCTAAGTTATAGTTTTCAACAAT
>USEM01000042.1 GCA_900553695.1 uncultured Clostridium sp.
ATATTGGGTTGTTACACCATTCTTCATATTTTTCTTGGTATCCTTTCATTTTCTACCTCCATTTATTTTAAATTATAATATGCTTTATATAGTTTTAATGCTGTTTCTGGGCTATCCACACCTTCTTTATTTTTAACTGGTGCAAATTCTTCTTCCCTTTTTCCTCTTAAAATTTCCATATTGTCTAACTTTAAAAAGCTGTCAAATATGAATGTTTCAAATTTATAGCAATTTGGTTCTTCTGGTTTTATTATTTCTCCGTTTTCGTCCATGTATGTTGCTTTTTTGAAAGCTGTGTGATATGGCAATTTTTCGTCTCCTATTTTTTCAATTGATTTTATATTAAATAAATTGCAATTAATATGAGATTCCCCAAAAACTAATTCTCCTGTTTGGTCTCTTTCTTCTGCCATTTCCTTTGTAATTTCTGTATATTCAACTACACTTGGTTTTCCATTTCTCTTGCAAAATACTCCAACTTTTTCTTCAGGGTTTGCTTTTACAATAGACTTTCCTATTGCTGGTGCGTTTTTAGCTTTTGCATAACCAATCATTACTTCATCTGTCATTTGTACTAATGGGTTATCAACTGGTCCAACAAAGACCCATTCTACACCTCTTGCTTTCATATCATCAACAATATTATTCTTAAACATAGATTCGAAAACTCCTCCATGTCCATTAGCTGCTTGTTTAATAAGTCCTTCTTCTGTTAAAAGAATTTTACCCTTTTTATCTACCATTGGTATTTCGCCTTGCATAAAGAATTTTACATCTTCCTTTGGATATCCAAAATAGTTGTTCTTTTCGAAGAATTCAATTGTCTCGCTGTTGTTTTCTTTACTTGTCATTAAATACCATGGAATTGCAACACCATATTTTTCTTTTATATCTTTTAATTTGCTTGTAAATATTTCAAATAAAGATTTTGGTGGCTCTATTCCTAATACAAAAGTTCCCTTTGGTCCATTATGTCCAAGTCTTGTGCCTTGTCCACCTGCCATTGTAACTATGGCATACTTGTTTTTCTTAATTTCTTCTTCACCAATTTTTCTGTACTTTTCAAGTTCTTCTTCTGTCATTTTTGATTTATCAACATAAGGAATTGGTGTTATTTCATCTTTATGTTCTTCCTGTACATTAATATTTTCATATAATTTTTTTAATAGTTCAAAATCTGTTTCTAAAATTTGGTCTAAAAGTTCTTCCTGTTTTCCTTTCTCAAGATTATCATAAAATTTAAGTAGATGCTCTTGCCCATAGTTTTTCACAATTTCTTGTGCCTTTTCAAACTTATTCAAAAAATCTCCTCCTTTTAAAATACAAATTAATTTTGTAGTATTAAAATGCTCTTACAGTATATAGCATTTGGTATGTTTTGTCAACATATTTAATGTGCAAAAATTTGGTATTTTTATGGTGTAAAAAATAGGGTGTATTTATTATACACTCCTATTTTGTTCTTATTCACTAATTGTATATCCATTTTCTCCATCATATGATAATTGAATACCAGATTTTAGATAGACTACTGGACGAACGCCGTGAAGAGCCTTCTCCCGCTTCATTGTTATTAGCATCTTCCCATGTTAATAATCTGTAATAGCCCTTTATCCCATTAGGTGTAACAAAAAATGCGTCAGAATTGTACGTAGCACCATCATAATCACGATATCGTGAAGCTAGCCAATAGCTCATGTCCGCCTTACTTACCTCTGTTGACAAAGTTTGAGTTCCTCTATATTGCCCACTTGATAGTTCTTCATAGCCTAGGTCTTTCAAGCTAAAGCTTCTACCACCACTGGAACTGAATTTTGTTGTATCTGCATATCTCCCTTTTCCATATATGGCACTTATCTTGTTTAACTCATCTATGAAATTTGTATAACCAGTTTCTCCTCTTAAATTCAAAAGTTTAAAATTGCCATAGTTAAATGTATCTGTATAACCTCCACTTGTTGGTTGCACTATATTTTTAGTTGTTATTTTTATTTGCCCATTTTCTTCCCCTAGCACTATCCATTGTATTCCACTATTATTTACTATTGAATATGTTGAATTCGAATCTCCATATGCAGTACTTCCTCTTTTTGCCTTTGTTGACGTATAACTTGTAGATACTGTGCCTCCACTTTCGCTTATATATTCATGGTAATTTATATTTGCTCCTATTACTAGTGTTTCACCACACACTGAACATTTTCCTTCTACAAAATTATGCCCTAGTTTTGCAATTACTTCGGTTTGAGTAGCTCCACATCCTGTGCAAGTTTTTGTTTTGGTTCCATCTGCTGTACATGTTGCTTGTTTTGTTACTTTCCATTCTCCATATGTATGTACTCCTGTTGCTGCTATTGTTTCTATTTCTTCTACTCCACATACTGTACATGTTCTCTTTTTTGAGCCTTCTGCTACACATGTTGCATTTTTTGTTATTACCCACTCTCCATATGTATGTGTTGTACATCCTGGTTCTTTTTCTCCACATCTTGTACATACTCTATTTACAAAGTTATGTCCCAATGCAGGTGTTTCAATTTCGATCACTTTCTTGCAGTTTTCACATACCTTTTGTTTCTTTCCCTCAGCCGTACATGTTGATTCTTTTAAAATAGCACCATCTTTCCATATGTGAGAACATATTTCAGCCTCCATTGCATCAAATTCATCCATTAATTCATCTATTATACTTTGCTGTTTTCCTACTTTATCATTTGTGGCACTTACTGCTTTTTCAGCACTACCAAACAAATTTCCTTTTATTGCTAAGTTTATACTCACACCTACTAATATTAACAAAAGAATTATAGTTATAATCAATGCTATTAATGTTATACCTTTGTTTTTCTTCATTTTCATTCTACTCCTTTTTAATAATCTAATTTTTTGTACTTATTAGCCAAACGCAGGGGTTTTGGCAGACTTTATAGTACAAAAATAATTTAAAAATGCACAACAAAAAGAGACGGACTTTTATCCATCTCTTGCGTGCAACTTTAATAAAGCATATGGAAATATGCTTGTTTTATTTTTTAGTGAACATAATGTGTGTGTGTGTGTGTGTGTGTGTGTGTACAGCCTCAAGGCTTACAGCTACTATG
>USEM01000043.1 GCA_900553695.1 uncultured Clostridium sp.
TTTCATCGCTATCAACATAAGCTTTTAAATCAACTGTTCCATTTCCTATAACTCTTACTTTTTTGTCATTAACTTTTAAGTCGACAATGTTTATTCCTGCATTTTGAATTTCGTTTGCTTGTTCTTCTGAAATAACTGTATCTTTTTCAACAATTAATTCTCCTGTTTCGCTATTGATTATGTCATCAAATGCAACTTGTTTTGCTATTCTTGAGCTTAAGTCTAATTTTTTATTATATTTATATCTTCCTACTTTTGATAAATCATATCTTCTTGGGTCGAAGAATAGGTTATTGAATAAGTTTCTAGCAGCATCAACTGTTGGAAGTTCTCCTGGTCTTAATTTCTTATATATTTCAATAAGTGCTTCTTCGTTTGTTTTAGCTGTATCTTTTGCGATAGTTGCTAAAATTTTATCTTCGTCTCCGAAAAGTGCTGTAATTTGCTCGTCTGTAACTAGTCCAATTGCTCTTAAAAGTGTTGTTACTGGTAATTTTCTTGTTCTATCAATTCTTACATAGAATACATCATTACCATCTGTTTCATATTCAAGCCAAGCGCCTCTAATTGGCATAACTGTAGCCTTGTACAATTTTTTACCTGTTTTATCGTAGTCTGATTCATAGTAGCATCCTGGTGATCTTACTAATTGGCTTACTACAACTCTTTCTGCACCATTAATTACGAATGTTCCACTATCTGTCATTAATGGGAAATCTCCTAAATAGATTTCTTGTTCTTTAATTTCTCCTGTTTCACGGTTTATAAGTCTTACTTTAACGTGTAATCTTGTTGAATATGTAGTGTCTCTTTCTTTTGCTTCTTCTAGAGAATATTTAGTTTCTTTTTCCATATAATAATCGAAAAATTCTAGAACTAAATTTCCTGTGTAATCTTCAATTGGTGAAATATCTCTTAATACTTCGCCTAGTCCCTCGTTTACGAACCAATCATAAGAATCTTTTTGAACTTGAATTAGGTTTGGTATGTCTATAAAGTCTCCGATTCTTGCGAAAGTCTTTCTTGTTGCTTTTTCGTAATTAATGTCTGTTAACAAAATAAATCAACTCCTTATTTTTTATTCGAGCATAATTTATATCTCAAGAAAGTCCCTCTTAATTTAAAGTGTATTATTAGTTTAAAAATATTCTGCTCTTTAAATATTTTTAAGCTAATACCTTTACTAAAAATTAATTCCTCTTTCTTAATATTTCATTTGCAAAAATAGTGTTTTCCTAAAACGCAACAAAAAAGTGTAGTAATATATTGCTATATTAGGCTATTTAGAGCCATTCTACACTTTTTATTAAGTTACAAATTATTTAACTTTTACCTACACTTTTCACTTTAAAAAAATCACCATTTCTATTTAAATAGTTTACATAGTTTCGTACTTTACGAATAATATGTGCTTTATTATAATACCATAATTTGCTAGTGCTTGTCAAGATTTTTTTAAAATTTTAATAATATTTTTATTCCTCTATATTTTCTTTCTTTTTGTTTGTTCCTGTTGCTACTATTAATAGCCCTATTGCCATTGTTATTGTTCCACTACATATGTATATTGTTTTACTAGTTTTAGCTGCTGCAATTTCTCCTCCTCTTATAGAAGCTTCTATCATTGCATTATATGCATCTCCACCAACATACTCCTCTAATGTTCTAAAGGAAAATTTTCTGTTTGGTACATCATATTTTATGCCTACAATTAATAAAATTAGTCCTGCTATTACTACTATTGTTGCTATTGCCATTATAATATTTTTACTCATTTTTTCACCCCCACTCTTTATTTACTTTAATCTAAATATTCCTGCTTTTATTTTTATGCCTTCATTTTTAAATTTAATTTCATGCTCTGTTTCTATGTTTTCCCAAAATTTAGGTTCTTCGTTTAGATTTTCTGTTGTTTTAACTGCCTCAAACCCCGCTTCTTTAAAGTATTCCAAGCTTTCTCTAAATAGCTCATCATCATCTGTTTTGAAATATATTTCTCCTTTTGGTGCTAAAAATTGTTTATATTTTTCAAGTTGCCTTGTATGTGTTAGTCTCCTCTTTTTATGTCTTGGCTTTGGCCAAGGGTTACAAAAATTAATATATATTCTTTCAATATTATCACTTTTATCTAAAATATTGTTTATTTCTTCAACATCATATCTTGTTAAAGCTAAGTTCAAAACTTCTTTATTTTCAAATTCTTCTATTATATTTCTATTTGCCATTCCTAAAATTGCATCTATTAAATCTATTGCAATATAATTTATATTTTGGTTTTGTTTAGCGGCTTTCTTTACAAAAAAGCCCTTTCCACAACCTAATTCTAAATAAATATGATCATTTTCGTTATTAAAAAACTCTTTCCATCTTCCCTTATAATCTTCTGGCTTTTGCACATAAAAGTCGCTCGCTAAAAGTTCCTCTTTGGCCCATGGTTTATTTCTAATTCTCATTATCCTTGCTCCTTACTTTTCTATTATAAATTATGTTTTACAAAAATTCAATTGCATTTTTCAATTTTTTATAGTATATTATAGTTAATTGAAAGTGAGGGATTTTATGGTTTTAGATGATGTTGTTAAAATTGCTAAAGAGGTTCGAAAAAATGCTTATGTGCCATATTCACATTATTATGTTGGGGCTGCTTTAGTTTGTAAGAACGGCAAGGTTTATTCTGGTTGTAACATTGAAAATGATGGCATAATGTCTATTTGTGCTGAAAGGGTTGCTTTTACTAAGGCTATTTCTGAAGGAGAACGTGATTTTGATTATATTGTTGTTTGCTCTGGACCTGAATTAGATTCTCTTGGAGATTGCTCTCCTTGTGGCTATTGTAGACAATTTATGCACGAGTTTGTAGACGAAAATTTCAAGATATACTTATTAGATGGAAATGATGAAGCTCATGTTTACCACATTGATGATTTGCTTCCTCATTCATTTAAATTATAATTAAAAAGGTGGATCGCTCCACCTTTATTTTATTTTACATATTCATTTAATGGTTTAACTCTATAATTTAATTCTCCAA
>USEM01000044.1 GCA_900553695.1 uncultured Clostridium sp.
CTAGAAATTTGGTCAAAGATTATAATTACAATGTAACTAATATACCACACAAACCATTAAATTGCAACAAAAATCGTTCGCCAAATTTTTACATTTTTCGACAAACGATTTTTGTTTCTATATCATTAATTATTCTACTTAGTTCAATTCTATGCTTCCTTTTGTTTCAAATGTGTTTAAGTCTACTGCTTTTATTAAACCATTTGATAAAGTAAATAGTGTATCTTTTATATATATTATTCTTTCTACCCTGTTTCTACTATAATATCTATCATAATCAGTTGCTGAATTTGAGATTTTTGTTTTTAGTTCGAAGCCTTTTTCTAAGCTTACTCCATACACTATTGCTCCTTGAAATGTTACTTTATAATCATTTTCTGTTATGCTTATAGGAAATGCTATTATATTCTTTTCTTTTGAGAATAACAATGCTTTGTGATTATATAATAACTCTGAATATGTTCCTTTTTCTCCTATTTTTACATTGTACAATTCTTGGGGGTTGTTTGGATCTGTTACATCAAACATAGCCATTTTCATTCCATTTGTTACTACTCTATCTCCATATCCATAGTTTACAACTTCTGTATCTTCGCCTATTCCAATTAAATGTGTTTCATCATATGGGTGTAGATATTTGCTATATCCTGGTATTTTTAGTTCTCCTAAAACTGTTGGTGTGGTTGGGTTTGATAGGTCTATTACAAATAGAGGGTCGGTTTCTACAAATGTTACCATATATGCTCTGTTCCCCATAAATCTAACTGAATAAATTCTTTCGCCTTTAGCCAAACCTTCAATTTTACCAATGGTTTCTAAATTTTCATTTAATACATATAGGTTATTTGTGTTGCTTTCGCTATTCCAAGAAGTACTGTCTGTTGTAGCTATTCTAAAATATCCATTACATTCGTCCATTGAAAATTGATTTAATACTGAGCCTGGTACATCTCCTGCTTTTGCAAATGTGCAGTTTGCATTGTTTAAATTGAATTTATATATTTCTGTTGTAATTGATGTTTTATTTTTTCTTTCATAGTCATACTTTGTTTTTGTAACATATAAGTTTTCTTTTGAAGCATATATTTCTTCTCCTGCACCTAAATAACTCTCTACATTTGCTTCTTGGTTATTTGTTATATTGAAGGCTACTATATTTAAGTAATTTGTGTCTTCAAATTCAGGAATATAGTATATGCAATCAAAGTTTATGCTTTTTGTTTCATTACTTGTTGCTGTATCTAAGTAATGTGGTTTAAAGTCATCTTCGTTTAATTCAGTTGATTTATACGTATTGCATATATATGCATAATACATATATTTATTTGATGCAATGTATACGTTGCTGCCTATCATTCTTGCTGTTAAATAATCACCTTCTACTTCAACTGTTCTTTCTAATGTTGGGTTAGTTTTATCTTTTACGTTATATAATTTAGCTGATGTATATGTTTTATCCATATAATTTGGATATAAAAAATCTTCATCAATTCCAATTTTTCTCTCTGTTTTGTCATACTCGTATCTTTTACCTATTACTATTATTTTATCATTGTTTAAAAATATTTCTTCTGGTGTAAATGTTTCATCAAATTTAATTGTTGACATTTCCTTCATTTGACTTGCGTTTTCTGTATTTATGATAGTTAATTTTTCGTTTGTTAAATAGTATATATATGTTCCATCTGTTTTTACAATGTCTGCTTCATCTACACCTTGTACTTGTGTGTTAGTTTTCGAATAATCGTTGGCTACTTCATTTGTTGCTGTTTCGTTTTTTGAGTTTGCATTAGTAATACTATCAACACTCAACATATCATCTATATAATATCTCTTAGTATCTCTTGCTTTTAACATTGCATATAAGTTTTTAAAGTTTTCAACTTTAGGCAATTCTTGGCTTATTTTTGTTTGTTCATCCGTAACTTCATTAATTGGTGCCATGCTTTTGTTTGGTAGTACTATTGCCATTATTATTGCACACATAAAAGCTAAACTTGCTATTGGGTAAATCTTGTTATATCTGTACTTTGAATTTTTTTTAGTGTTAGTTGCTTTTTTTAGTGTTTCTTGTTTTAGTGTTTCGTTTACATTTATTTCATTTACCGCATTAATATAATCTTTTTTACTCATCTTCAATACCTCCTTTTACTTCTTTTTCTAATTGTTTTCTAGCTCTTGAAAGCCTTGTTTTTACTGTGTTTTCATTAGAGTTTGTTATTTTGCTTATTTCTTTAATGTTATAATTTTCGTAATAATATAAATGTACTACTGTTCTATATTTAATTGGTAGTTTTAAAACAGCATAATAAATATCATGTCTTTCAGGTGTTTCGAAACTTAGGTTTTCATCTAATTCTGCTCTATGTCTTTTAAAGCTTGAATTTAGTAATGTTTTGCTACAATTAATTGTAACTCTAATTAGCCATGCTTTTTTATGTTCTTCTGATTCAAATTCCGGCATCTTTTTAGCTAGCCTTAAAAATACTTCTTGATAAACGTCTTGCGCTTCTTCTATGTTTCCTGTTCGTGCAAGTGCTAATCTGTATACCATGTTTGAGTAGTTTTCTATTGTTTCTTCCAAATATTGTTTTTTGTTTATATAAACCATTTTTTATCACCTGTACTTATAATACCATATAATGCTAAAAAAAGTTTCCTTTTTTGGAAACTTTTTTTATTTTTTTACTATTTTGTGTTTCTGTAATTTCCACACATAGATTCATCTGCTGGGTTACCATTGTGGCAATTATGACATGCTTTTACTGTTATTGCATTTAACTCACATAGGCATTTGTTTGGGTCATTATATGCACAGCTATTTACTGTACAATTTATTTTTTGGTTTTTATCCATAAAAATAG
>USEM01000045.1 GCA_900553695.1 uncultured Clostridium sp.
TGAAGCTGAATTACAAGATGCAGAAAACCAAATTAAAAATGCTGAAAATCAAATTGCATCATCTGAGAGAAAAATTCAAAATGGTGAAAAAGAATTAAATACTCAAATAGAGCAAGCAAATGCACAATTTGCAAGTGCTAAAGCACAACTTGAAAATTCAGAAAAACAACTTGAAGTAGCTCCTTTAGAAGATGCTGTAAAAGAAGCCCAAAAAGCTGAACTTTTAAAGCAAAAGCAATCATTAGAAGCTTCTCAAAAAGAAGCTGAAGCTAAGTTTGAACAAGCAAGAACTGAAATAGCAAATAACAAAGCTGAAATTAGAAAGGCAAAGTCTAAATTATCTAGCAGTAAAGCTGAATTTAATGATAAAAAGCAAGAAGCTCAAGATAAATTAGATGAAGCCCAATCAAAAATTGATGATGCAAAAAATGAGATTTCTAAAATTGAAAAATGCAAATGGTATATTCAAGACAGGCTTGATAACTCTGGATACAACAACATTTTTGATGCAATAAAAACAATCTCTAATATTTCAAAATTGTTCCCAGTTATTTTCTATCTTGTTGCTGTTTTAATAAGCTTAACATCAATGACAAGAATGATTGAAGAAGAAAGAATAGAAATTGGAACATTAAAAGCACTTGGTTATACTAATACTCAAATTATTTTAAAATATATCATCTATTCTCTTTTTGCATGTATCTTAGGTGGAGCTTTCGGTATGATTGTTGGTTTATATTTAATACCTAATATAGTATGGATTATGTATTCAATGATTTATAGTATACCAAAATTTTACTCAAGTTTCAGATTTGATATTGGTTTACTTGGAACAATAATTTCGTTTATTTGTATTGGTGGTGCTACAATTTTAGTTGCAGTAAAAGAACTTAAACAGATGCCATCAGTTTTAATGAGACCAAAACCACCAAAAAAGCGGTAAAAAGATTTTACTTGAAAGAATACCTTTCATTTGGAAAAGATTTAATTTTTCCCATAAAGTTACTGCTAGAAATATTTTTAGATATAAGAAAAGAGCATTAATGACAATTATAGGAATTGCAGGCTGTACAGGACTTATGCTTACCGGCTTTGGAATAAGAGATTCTGTAGATGATATACCTAATGCAGAATTTAAAGAAATTTTCAAATATGATGCAACAATTACACTTTCAAACACTGATAACTTACCAGAAATTGAAGAATACTTACAAAACAATGAAAATATAGAAAGCTATGTAACAGTATGTGCAACGACCGCAAAGCTTAGCAATGGTTCTAAAAACTACAATGTAACAGTTTTTGTTCCAGAAAATTTAGATAACTATACTACAGTTTATAATTTGATAGATTATAAAACTGGGGATACTGTAAGTATTGAAAATGATGGAATAATTATAACAGATAAAGTTGCAGATATGCTTGGTATTTCTGCTGGAGATAATATAAAATTTATAGATTCAGAAGATAAGGAATATCAATTTAATGTAAGCAACATTGTTAAAAATCATGTTAGCCATTATGTGTATATGTCTAAAGAATTTTATGAAAGTAATTTGAAACAATATCAAACAGACATTATATATTTTAATACAAAAGACATCAGCGAAGAAGAACAAAATAAGATTTCTGAAGATATCCTAGGTTATGATGGAGTAGCCTCAGTATCACTAATTAGCACTCTTATGAATTCAGTTAGCGATATGCTAAACACCATGAACTATGTAGTTGTAATTTTAATAGTAGCCTCTGCAATGCTTGATTTTGTGGTGTTATACAACTTAGCAAATATAAATATAGCAGAACGCCAAAGAGAAATTGCTACACTTAAAGTTTTAGGATTTTATGATAAAGAGGTTGATAATTATATAAATAAGGAAAACATTATATTTACTATAGTTGGTGTGGCTTTAGGGTTAGTATTTGGAACATTTTTAACCTCTGCTATAATATCAAGCATAGAGATAGATACACTTAAATTTATGAGGAATATAAAGCCAATAAGCTATGTTTACTCTAGTATAATTACTATTTTCTTCTCGTTTATTGTTAATTTTATAATTCATTTTGTTTTGAAGAAAATTGATATGATTGAGAGTTTAAAGAGTGTGGAATAAAAATAAAGCCCCAGTTGTAACTGGGGCTTATTTAATTTTATTGTATGTCTTCTTGAACTTGAGATATATCTGAAATTTGTGCTGCGAAGTATGGTAAGTCTTTTCCCTTCTCTTTTAGGAATATTGTGAATGTGTCATCTACTAAGAAATCTCTTGGTTTTTCTGTTGGCATTATTGCTGTTTCTTTTAGAATTATACCCGCTTCGCTTTTGATTTTTCCGCCTTTTTCATCTAGTTCAAATTGTATTGTTTGCAATGCTTTGTCAATGCAGTATTCTTGTCCGTTTGAGAATGTGAATGGTCTGTTTTCAACTTCTGTGATTTCTTCTTTTAAGTTGAATTTTATGTTTGGTATTTTTAATTTATCTGTTTCATTTAATGTTGTGCTTCCATTATATTTACCTGATTTTTTAATTATACCTTTAAATATATCACCAAAATTGTTTTCTGTGTTTCCTCTTGAGATTATTACTTCATCATTTTGTTTTGTTTTTAGTTTTATTGCAA
>USEM01000046.1 GCA_900553695.1 uncultured Clostridium sp.
TAGAATATTTATATCACAAAATCTACTTACTTTCAATGGTTTCTATTACTTTTTATTGTGCCTATTTATCTTTGATATCTCTTTAAATTTTTCTCTTTTATTTTTCAAATATTCATCAGAATTAGTATTGTACTCTGATTCTTTTTGAAGCTTTAAATACTCATCAAATCTTTCTCTTTGTATTTCACCTTTTTCTATTGCTTCTAAAATTTTACAGCCTGGCTCATTTGTATGTGTACAGTTTGAATATTTGCACATTCCTAAATGTTTTTCTATATCTTGAAATGTTTTACTTATTCCACTTTCTGCATCCCACATTCCAAGCTCCCTCATACCTGGGGTATCTATAATCATTGCGCCATTTGGTAACATTATTAGGTTTCTTGATGTGGTTGTATGCCTTCCCCTTGAATCTTCTTCACGAATTTCAGAAGTTTTCATTACTTCTTTTCCATATAAAGTATTCACAAGTGTTGATTTTCCAACTCCTGATGAGCCTAAAAATACAATTGTATTTCCTTTTGAAAAGTATTTTTCTAAGTTATCTAATCCTTGTTTTGTTACACAGCTTACTGCATAAATTTCAACTCCAAATGCAATATTTTCAACTTGTTCAATGTATTCTTGAACATTTGAAACCAAGTCACTCTTTGTTAATACTATAACTGGTACTCCACCAGATTCCCATGCTAAGCTTAAATATCTTTCTATTCTATGTAAATTGAAGTTATTATTTAATGATTGAATTATAAACACATAGTCAAAATTTGCTGCAACTAGCTGTTCATGTTGGTTATGTAGTTTGTGGTTTCTATCGCTAGTTGATGCCGTTCTTGAAAAAGAGCTTTCTCGTTTTAATGTTTCATATATCATACTATCTCCAGTTGGGTTCCATTGAATTGCAACAAAATCTCCTGTTGTTGGATAAATGCTATCTGGGTTATCGTAATAGCAACCCCTTTTTATTTGTGCAAACCCTTGCCCTTCATTGCATACAATTTCATACCTATCTTTGTGTGTAGCAATAATTCTGGCTATAGTTTTATCTGTATTTATATTATTTTTAAAACCGTAATCTTTAATATTCATTTTCTCTCCTTAGTTAATATTTATATGTTATTTTTCAATATTTTTTAATTTATTCATATACTCCTCCTTACACCTTACTATTTTTCATAGGATAAAATCTTAAACCATTGATACATTGCTCTGTGTCTGTATCCACAAACCCTAAATGTTTATATATTTCGTGTGCATAAGGTGATGAATTTACTGTAAAAAATTCTTGATTATTTAACTCGATTATTTTATTATACAGTTTTCTACCAATACCTTGTCCTTGAAATTTACCATCTACAAAGAATAATGCAATATGAGTTGCATCTTTTGTTGCGATTACTCCAACTAGTTTTTCTTCAATAAATGCGCCATAAAATTCTCTTGCATTAACCCAATTCACATCATCAATAGATTTTTTAAATTCTTTTATACCTTCATCAGTATAATCAGGTGCTTCATACTCTAGAAATACTCTCCATACTAAGTTTAAAGCATCTTTCATTTCTTCATTTAAAACTTTTCTAATCTCTAACATAATCATCTTCCTCTTGTTTTTATAGTCTTATTTTACATCATTAAAGATTTCCAAGCCCAATATTTCAACCGTAACCCCTTCTTCATACATTTTTTCTATATTTCCTGTTAATCTATGAACTTTTGAAACCTTATATAATAATGCTTTATATTCAACTGTTCCGCCATCTTTTAAGTGCATTGGTATTGGAATTAATAAAATAATTAGCAGTGCTATTATAACAATTATTGTTGTTTTCTTTTTCATAATATTTACCACCTCTCTTTATAAATTTTTCAGCCATTCTTTGTAATATTTCAACTGTTCTTCTGTATGGAAGTAGTGCTCTCCATCTTCTAATATAGTTAGTTCACAATTAAATTTATCTGAAAAGCTTTTTATTGTTTCTTCATTTTGCATATTGTCTTTGTTTCCATATAATATGTATGTTTTTTTATTCCAATTCGTTATTGGTTTTTCCTTCACATATAGGTAATAGTCCCAATATAGAGTTTGTCCAAAGTCTGTTTTTATTTCTTTCTTTTTCATTAATTCTTCCTCTGTTGTATTACTCCATAGCATCATATTATCAATAATTATTTTCATATTTACAACTGGTGATAGGAATAAGCATTGTTTTATTTTCTCATCTTTATATGCTAATAAACTAAAATATGCACCCATGCTACATGCCCATAAGTTTATTTCGTTATAGCTTGTTTTTGCGTATTCTATAATGCTTTTTAAATCTTTCACACAATTTTGAACTTTGCATAAATATGCTGTGTCTAGCTTTCTTTCTCCATGTTCTGGTAAATCGAAACTTAATACTTGGTAGCCTTTAGAAGTAGCCTCTTCTGCTAGTATTTTTATTACTTCATCCTCTTTGTTTGACATATTTCCATGTACAGCAATAATTACCTTTGAACTTTTTTCTCCCCATATTATTGCTGGAATGTTATTAATTTTTGTTCTTTCTATTTTCATTTTATCTTTGTATCTCCCTTAATCTCGTAATTTGATTATCTTATA
>USEM01000047.1 GCA_900553695.1 uncultured Clostridium sp.
AGTAATTGAAGGCAATATGTATGATGATGGAGGCACAACAATTTATAAATATCCAAAACTAACAATAATAAAAAGCCATACACTAGAAGGAGACCGAGACGTTTATATAGGAATTCCAGAAATGACAATGGAAGTTAGAAACAAATAGTTGTAACCTTTTTCAAAAACTTGTTACTATATGTATGAAAGTTAACTTGAAACACAAAAGGAGTTTAGATCTAAAATGAAAGAAAAAATATTGAATGATTATTTACTAAAACAACAAAAAATTGATATAGAAAAAGTGATGGATGATTTTTATAGCTATGTGTACATTATTGCAAGAAATTCGGTAAGTACGTGTATAACCGAAGAAGATATAAAAGAAATTGTTTCAGATGTATTTGTGGGTATCTGGAAAAATTCAAGTCAATTACTTCCAACTACTCCGGTAAAACCATATCTTGCAGGTATAACAAGGAATGTTGTGAGAAACAAATATAGAAAATCAGAAAAAAACTTTTCCATATCAGACTATGAAGAAAGCCTAACTGACAACAATAACCTAGAAGAATATGTTGAAGAAAGTGAGCAAAATAAGGTAATAAGAGAAACCTTGAAAACCCTAAAAGAAGAAGAATATAAGATATTTATGATGTTTTACTATGAGGCAAAGCCAATAAAGGACATCGCAAAAATATTAGAACTTTCAGTAAGCAAGGTCAAAGTTGTTCTTCATAGAGTTAGAAAAATAATCAAATTAAATTTAGAAAATGGAGGGTATGGCTATGGAAAATAACGATTTAGAAGATAAAATAAGAAAAATGGTAAAAGAAAAAATAGCTGTATCAAACATTAAGGAGGAGTTTAAAATGAAAGAAAATAAAAATAGAAAAACAATTTATTTCGTGACTTCAGTTTGTGCAGTATTTGTATTAGGAATAGGAATTTTAGGTGGAATGGCTAAAAATTCTCCACAGAAAAATTACCAACTAGGAGAGGCAAACAATCAAAAACTTGTATTAAAAATTAACCATGTTAACGGAATTGGAGCAGCTACGCTAGATGCACAGCAAGAGATAATTGATACCGAATTACCATCAAAATTTGACTTCATCAAAAATATAAAAGTACCAGCAGAATATAAAGAAACAACAAAATATACTTTATCTACTAGAAGTGATATGGACAGCACAGAATACGATATATTACACGATTATGTATTTACTTACACAAAAAATGCAACAGATAGTATAAGAATAGCAGTATCAGAAATAGAAACACCATTAAGAGATTACTTTATGGAAGAAAAAGACCAAGTTTCTAAAATTGGAGATACTGAATTAGTAGTAGGACAATATAATAATATGTATATGGCAACATTTAAATATAACAACATGTATTTTGATATTGAAACAGAAGGACTAACAGAAAGCGAGTTAATTAGCTTATTATCTTCTATAATAAAATAAAAATGTGAAAACACCTATAAAACAACCCCTAGAGCAAAAGCTCTAGGGAAATTTTTTATATTTTTCAAAAAAAGTTCTTGACAAATCAAAAACAAAATAGTATTATTGTATTATGCAAGTAATACAATAAAGAAAGGATAAAGATTGTGGATTACATATTTAATGATGATAGACCAATTTACATTCAATTAGTTGAAATGTTAAGGTTTCAAATTGTTTCTGGAAAATTAAAAATGGGTGAAAGGATTCCATCTGTAAGGGAGCTAGCGCTTACAGCAAAGGTCAACCCTAACACCATGCAAAAGGCTTTGGCTGAGCTTGAAAGCGAAGGCTTGCTTTTTACTGAGCGTACAAACGGAAAATTTGTTACAAGTGATGTAGAACTAATTGAAAAGGTAAAAAGAAACTTGGCAAAAGAAAAGGTAAAAAGCTATCTTGATGGAATGAAAGATATTGGAATTGAAAAATCCGAAGCAATTAAGTACTTGCAAGAATTAGGAGGAGAAAAATAATGGAATTATTGGAATGTAAGCATTTATATAAGAGCTATGATGATACTCCAGTTTTAAAAGACATTAACCTAAAAATTGGGAGAGGAAAAATAATAGGTCTTTTAGGTAAAAATGGTGTTGGAAAGTCAACTCTTATAAAAATAATTAATGACCTACTTGTGCCAACAGAAGGTGAAGTATATATAAATGGAGAAAAACCAGGGGTAAATTCAAAAAAAACAATAGCATATCTACCAGAAAGAACATACTTAGATAAAGAAATGAAAATAACAGAAGTTTTTCATTACTTTGAAGAATTTTACGATAACTTCAATATAGAAAAAGCTAAAAAACTACTAAAAGATTTAAACCTAGATATTAACAAGAGAATCTCTAAAATGTCTAAAGGTATGCAAGAAAAATTACAATTAGTTTTAGTTATGAGCAGAGATGTAGACCTATACATATTAGACGAACCTCTAGGAGGAGTAGATCCAGCAACAAGAGATTATATATTAGATACAATATTATCAAACTTTAAAGAAGGAGCAAGTATGATAATCTCAACACATCTTATTTCAGATATAGAACGAATTCTAGACGAGGTAATATTTATGAATGACGGAAAAATAATATTAACCTCACCAGCAGATGAA
>USEM01000048.1 GCA_900553695.1 uncultured Clostridium sp.
AATTTGATTTTCAGCATTTTTAATTTGGTTTTCTGCATCTTGTAATTCAGCTTCAACATCTTGTTTTTTATCATCAAATTCTTTTTGAGCATCATTAACTTTTTTAGTCGCTTCATCTACTAAAGATTGATATCTAGCATTTTCTCTGGTTTCTTTAATAGCTTCAATTTCGCTTGTTACAGAGTTTATAATAGATAAATATTCATCACTATTTGTAACAGTTTCTTTAGCGTCTTTTGCGGTTACATAAACGCCTGTGTAATAGTCCATATTAATTACATCTTTTGTGAAGATATAAAATGAAACTGTTCCATTACCAATATTTGTATTTCCTCTTTCACTGGATATATATATAGGTGTTTCTGCAATTCCTACAATTTCAAATTCTTTTTTTGTAAAAATTGGTTTGTCATCAGAATCTAAATCATTATTTTCTAATACTATTTTTTTACCAATGTATCTCTCTGCACCTTCTCCTGTACGAACAATAGCAGGATCTATTAAACATTCATTTTCATTTTCAATATTTCTCCCTGCAACTATAACTGGTGTATTAACATTTTCGTTATATTCAATTACCTTACAAATACTTTCTTTATCATCAATTTTAGATATAGAATCTTTTGTTTGAATTCCATAAGCGTTTTCAACTCCATCTAGAGCTTGTAAGGCTGTAATATCATCATCAGTTAACCCTAAAGTAGAGATAATATTTATATCATATAAATTGCTAGAATCTGCGTATTTATCTAAGCTATCTAGCATATCAGGGCTTGTAGCCACAAGACCTGCAAAAAAGCCAACTCCTAAAAATGCCATAACCAGTATAGAAATAAACCTTCTTCTTGTTTTATAAATTGACTTTAAATTATTTTTGAACAAAGATTTTTTCATCATTTTGCATACTCCTACCATTCTATTTTATCAATTGAAATTGGTTTTTCATTTATAACAATATTTTCAGCAGTACCATTCTTAAAATGAATAACTTTATCAGCCATTGGCGCAATTGCAGTATTATGAGTAATTATAACAACAGTCATTTTTTCACGCCTGCAAGTATCTTGAAGTAATTTTAAAATTTGTTTACCAGTTTTATAATCTAATGCCCCAGTTGGTTCATCACAAAGTAAAAGCTTAGGGTTTTTAGCAATAGCCCTTGCAATGGCAACTCTTTGTTGTTCACCACCAGAAAGTTGTGAAGGAAAATTATCTTTTCTATCCTTTAAACCAACTTTATCCAAAATCTCATCAACATTTAAAGCATCTGAGCAAAGCTGTGTAGCAAGCTCAACATTCTCTTTAGCAGTTAAATTTTGAACTAAATTATAAAATTGAAAAACAAACCCAATATCATTTCTTCTATATTGAATTAATTGCTTATTTGTAAGAGAAGTAATTTCCTTCTCATTTACCAAAACAGACCCAGATGTTGCCCTATCCATACCACCCAAAATATTAAGAGTAGTAGTCTTCCCAGCCCCACTAGGACCAACAATAGCAACCAATTCGCCCTTATCAATACTAAAATTAGTATTATCCAAAGCCTTAATTACAACATCTCCCATTTTATATTCCTTAACAACATCTTTAAACTCAATGTAAGACATATAAAAAACCTACTTTCTTTAAATATAAAAATTCATAATATATATTATAACACAAACCTGAAAAAATCCTGAAAAAGAGTGATAAAAAATTTTAAAAAAATTAGCACTCTACTATTGACATTGCTAAAAAAAGGTGTATAATATAATCGCAAGTGGGAAATATAACAATAGAAGATGTGTGGTATCAACACATAAAAAATTTATAAAGGAGGAATGACTTATGATGATGGTACCAAGAAGAAATGGTTTTGATATTTTTGATGAGGTTTTCAATGAACCATTTTTTACAAAAAAAGAAAACAAATTGATGAAAACTGATGTAAGAGAAAAGGATGGCAATTATGTGCTAGATATTGACTTGCCAGGATATAACAAAGAAGACATTAAAATTGATTTAACAGATGGATATTTAACAGTTACAGCAAAAAGAGAAGAACACAAAGAAGAAAATGAGCATCATGGAAATTATATTCA